>CAYONH010000142.1:0-4916 GCA_964405275.1 uncultured Candidatus Bathyarchaeia archaeon
TAGGCGTTGACCTTGTCGAGGAAGAGCTTCCTCTTGTAGAGGACGCCCATGACGTCCGCCGCCCTCTCCGGAGTGGTGTAGACGGGCACCCTCTGGGCCTCCATCACCTTCGCGGACTCTGGCTCGACATCTGCGGCGGGATCGATGACGATGACGGGCTTGCCGTACTTCTGGTAGGTGCTAACTAGCTGGCCGTTGAGCCACCCGATCATGCCAGACAAGTCCTCTGCGCCAACGTCAGGGAACATCGTCTTGAGTATGGCTGTGCCGAGGCCGATGGTGATCATGCCATGGATCTCGGGCTGCTTTAGGACGATCTCCGGAGTCTTCAAGAAGCTGTTCATGTCGAGACTCGCGGTGAGGTCGACGGGGTTCTTCGGGTTCCCGAAGGCGGGTATGACTCCTAGTACCTCCTGCTGGGCCTCCTCGCTGAGGGTAGGTATCTTCATGTCGTTCTGGATGAGGCGGTCGGCGGTCTCGACGGCCACTCCTCCGCTGTTGCTGACGATGCCGATGTTGGGCCCCTTTGGGAGGTTGCAGTATAGGAGCCCCTTGATGTAGTCGAACATCTCGCTGGCGTCTCCGGCGCGTATGACCCCCGCCTGCTTGAAAGCGGCGTCATAGATCTGGTCGCTCCCCGCGATGCTTCCCGTGTGGCTGGCCGCCGCCTTGGAGCCGGCCTCGGTCACGCCAACCTTGATGACGACGATGGGCTTGTGGGGTGTGATCTCCTTGGCGGCCTCGTACCACTTGCGTCCGCTCTTGAGCCCCTCGATATACATGCAGATGAGCTTCGTCTCCGGGTCCTCGCCGAAGTACTTGAGGTACTCGTAGCCCTTTATATCGGACTCGTTACCGCTGCTGATGAATTTGCCCACGCCGACTCCCATGGCGTCAGACCTGAGGTAGAGCTGGAGGCCGTATCCGCCGCTCTGGCTGATGAACGCGACCTCACCGGTCTCACTGAGGAACGGTATCATGAGAGCGCTGTACTTGCCCGGACTGCTGGTGACGCCCATGCAGTTGGGCCCGATGAACCTGAGCTTGCCCTTCGAAGTCTCCAGTATCTGCGCAACCGCCTTCTTACCCTCCTCACCGGTCTCGCCGAAGCCGCTGGTGATGACGACAGCCCCCTTCACGTCCTTAGCGACCATGTCCTCGAATACTGAGGGGACGAACCTGGCTGGGACGACTACCAGAGCCGAGTCGACTGGTCCGGGGACATCCCGAACGTTAGCGTAGCATTTGAGCCCGAGGATCTCCTCCGCCCTCGGGTTGATGGGGTAGATGTCTCCCTCGAATCCGCCTTTCTGGATGGCGGCGAGGAGCATGTAGCCCCACTTGAAGGGGTCGGTCGACGCCCCGATGACGGCGACGCTCTTTGGCATAAGGATCTTGTCAAGGGCTTCTTTCGCTTCCATTTCACATAACCCTTCTAAGCTTTCATCAGAGAATGCACTCTTCTATATTTAAGTTTGAAGAAATCAGGCGGAAGGCTGATAATAAAGACCGTTTTTTTGAGAGGCTGGCCTATTACATTTACGTCGACCTGAGGAGCAATGGATTTAAAAATAGATGGCTCTACTTAAGCAGTCGTTAGAGGTGTAAATATGGTTAAGTTCCTCGATTTAGACTACTGGAAGCAGGTTGAGGAGATCGCCAACGGGGATGAGGAGTTCGAGATCAAGACCCGTGGCTTCATCGCCTCCTTCACGTTCAGCGTCTCAGAGGGAGCCGACCTGCCTCCGGTCTACGTCAAGTTCAACAACGGGAAGGTCGATGAGGTCCGCGCCCTGGCTGAGGGCGAGAAGACGGACTTCACACTTGAGGGCCCCTATGAGGTGTGGACCCAGGTGAACAAGGGTGAGCTGGACGGTGCAAACGCCATCATGACGCGTATGCTCCAGTTCAAGGGCAACATGAGCGCCATCATCAGGTACAGCAAGGCGTTCCTCAGGCTCTTCCAGCTCATGCAGGAAGTACCCGTTGAGTACTAACTCGCACATCTTCCTTTTTCTTTTAGTTCAGATGAAGTTCTCTAATTTAATTTAGAATAATTTAAAACTAGATTCTCTGTCTTTACTGTCGTGAAGATTAATATCCCCAAGCTTGCTCTTTCAGCCCTCCTAGCCTCAGTCTTCATACTCGCCTTGGGGTACTCGGTGATATTTTGGCCCCCTCTCCTTCATCGGGAGCTTAAGCCCCTCTTCCCCGATCTATTCTACACCAGGGAGCCATGGCTGAATATGGCTGAATACACGGCAAAAGTAAGGTGGATCGGCTACGCCTCCTTTATCGCAGTAACCTTTCTCTTCGTCCTAGGGGTTGTCACCATGAGGAAGGGGTTGGTCACAGTCGGTGCCGGCGCGTTCTTCCTCCCCACCTTTGCGTCCTTCGTGTACACGATGTTCTTCATGACGGGTCTAGGCTTCCTCAGGATACTCTGGCTACCTCTCCTAGATGTGAACCCTTTACTCCTCAGACTGGGGGATGGCGTTCTCCTTCCCATCATCCCCATAATAATAATGTTGGTCTTTGTTGGAGGTTCTCTTGTTCCAATATGGATCACGTTCACTTTGATGGGTTTATTGATCTTCTTTTTTGGTGTAGCTACTTGGCTCTACGGTAAGATGGTAGGGCATACAATAATCGATTTCGGGGTGTACAAGTACTCACGTCATCCCCAGTATTTGGGGTATCTCCTCTTGACGTATAGCCTGATGATGAGGGCGTCAATCGGAGGCATCTATTTTGAGGGGTCTCTAACGTTTCCTAGCCTCCCATGGTTGGTCTCTGCCCTCGTGGTGGTATACGTCGCTCTATGGGAGGAGATGGAGATGCTGGAAAATTGTGGCGAAGCCTACAGGGTATACAGGGATAGAACACCCTTCATGCTCCCTCTACCCGCATTCGTCTCAGAGATGTTGACTACCCCTTTAAGAAGAGTCTCTGGTCAAAGCTTTCCATTGAATAGGAAACAAGTGGTCATCACATTTGCAACATATTTCATAGTCGTCTGCTTAGTTGCCCCTCTTTTGTGGATTATTTTTCCTCCTCCATAATGGGTATATGTCGAGATACAGTTTAGTCGAACCTCCCTGCATGTTGGTTAGCTTGGGGCTGGTTGATGCTCCTAGGATTGACAGCAATTTTTATATTTAACGGTGTTATACTTAACATTGTTAGGTATGAATCATCCCCAGATGCATCACCGCACGAGGCGTCGACACTCCCACCCCCGCACCCTACCGGAGAGGGGCTGGATACAGTTCCTCCTACTGAGGGTGCTCCACGAGAGCCCGATGCACGGCTACCAGCTCATCGAGTCCATGGAGGCCAGAGGATACGTCCAGTCGGGACGCTTCGAGACGGGCTCCGTATACACCATACTGAACAGGATGGAGAAGAGGGGGTTCCTGTCTTCGGTCAAGAGCGTGGGGGAGACTGGAAGGATCCGGAGGATCTACAGCCTCACCGAGGCAGGTAAGGAGGCCCTAAAACTGGGGCTGGAGGGCGTCATCCACAGGAAGACGATAATGGACGAACTCGCAGAATACTACCGCCAGCATTTCGAAGATGAGGCCATACCTTAAGACGAAGAGAGGTGAGAAAATGCATAAACCACACGGACGTCCAATGGGCTTCCGACACAGGCGTGTCTTCATGTCTGTCGAGGAGGAGGTCGAGATGCTTGAGAAGGCGAAGGAGCATCTTGAGACCCAGCTCAAGAACGTCAACGAGAGACTTGAGAAGCTGAAGGCGTAGTGCGATCCAAAGTCGGCGACACGCCCCCAGCTTCAGTGAAGTTAATCCCCCTTTTACTCATTTTTTATCCCTTTGCGCTCGCAAAGGGAGGTGCTTTACTATACCAGTTCCTTCAGGTAGGCTCCGAGTATCTGGATCCCCTCGACGATGTCCTCCTCCGACGGGAGGCTGTAGTTGAGGCGTATGTAGTTGTGAATCTCCTCCGAGAAGAAGTTGGAACCCGGGATGTAAGCGGCACCCCTACTCACGGCCCCCATCAATGCCTCGGTGGTGTTCACATGCTCGGGCATCTTCACCCAGAGGAACAGGCCGCCCTTGGGGTCGTTCCACTCCGCCTCCTCGGGGAAGCTAACCTCCATCGTCTCCAGCATGACATCCCTCTTCCTCTTGTAGACCTCGATGACCTTGGGTATCTGCCTGGCGACGTCCCCCCTCCTGAGGAGCTCGGCGGCGGCGTACTGGGCTAGACCGTCGTTGCAGATGCTGATCCTCGACTTGGCCTCAGCCATCTTCGTGATGAACTCCTCATCCCCCTTGAGCCATCCTATCCTCATCCCCGGGGAGACGATCTTGGAGAAGGTGCTCGTGTACATCACCCTCCCCGACCTGTCCAGCCCCGCCAGGGGCGTCGGCATCGACCCCTCGAAGCTGATGTAGCCGTAGGGGTTATCCTCGAAGATGAGGAAGTCGTACTCCTCCGCCAACTCCAGGATCCTCCTCCGCCGCTCCAGGGGTACCATGGTGCTCGTCGGGTTCTGGAAGCTGGGGATGATGTACAGCAGCTTGGGGCTCCTCCCCTCCGCCTTCAGCCTCTTCAGGTCCGCCTCCAGGGCGTCTGGCCTCATCCCCTTGCCATCCAGGGGGACGCCCCGGAACTCGGGGTAGGCCTGCTTGAAGGACGACAGCGCCGAGAGGTAGGTGGGCCTCCCGATGTGGATGGCGTCCCCCTGGTCTATGAAGACCCTGGTCACCAGGTCGATGGCCTCCTGGGAGCCAGTGGTGACTATGATCTCGCTGCCCGGGTCCGCCTTGATATCCGCCTCCGCCATGAACTTGGACAGCTCGGCCCTGAGGCTCGGCATGCCGGTGGTGCCGCCGTACTGGAGCATCTCCGTCCAGGCCTCGTGGGGGGCCTCCTCGAAGACCCTCTT
>CAYONH010000143.1:0-3470 GCA_964405275.1 uncultured Candidatus Bathyarchaeia archaeon
TCGGCGAGGAGTTCGGCCCTCTCATGGAGCCCCTATCCCGGGATCTACCGTACGATGTAAGCGAGATAGCCGCGTTCGGCTTGACGGAGGTTCCCTCTAAGGCTGTCAAGCCGCCTAGGATCGGGGAGGCCTACGGGTGGATGGAATGCAGGATGGTCTCCCACGAGGAGCTGAGCCCACGGGCTGTCTGGATATTTGGCGAGGTGCTTGTCTCGGAGATCAAGAGAGACGCGCTTGACGACGTCGTCGACGTTGAGAGGGTAAGGCCGTTGAACCACATATCAGGGGAGTACTTCGTTGTCGAGATGAAGAGAACCAAGTACAAGCGCTAGCGGTCACGCTCGCCGCCTCGTTTCCTCCCAACTCTTTTCTTAACTTCCACCTAATGGATGACGACATAATTAGTGATCAGACGCTGGCTTCCATTCAATACGTGAGCGTTCCATATGGCTTCAGCTTGATCCCATGGCGGGAGAGCACCTCGTCACGATAGTCAATCACCCGCCGCACGTACCCCCTCTTCTCAAGGTACGGCCCAGGGTAGAACGATCGCTTGAAGCCATAGATCAGGAGGTCGCCTATCTCCTTAGGCCCCAGGTCGAAGGCCTGCATGGCCAGCTCCACCTCCCGGCTCACAGTGGTGCGCGACATAAGACGATTATCCGTGCAGAGCGTCGCCGAGAGCCGGTTCTCCAGCATCTTCTTGAACGGATGGTCCTGGATCGACTTGAAGCCCGGCGTCGTCTGGAGGTTCGACGTGAGGCAGACCTCCAACGTGATGCGCCTGTCTGCGATGTACTGAACGAGCTGGTCCACGTATCTCTGCCTGTCGCCGATCTTGGGGTCCCTGATCTGGTCAGTGTTGAACATCCAGGTCCCGTGTCCGATACGGTCAGCGTGGCACTCAGTAATCGCCTGGAAGATGGACTCAGGACCATAGTCCTCCCCCGCATGGACAGTCTTCCCGAGGAAGGCCTCGTGCGCCAGCTGATACGCCTCAGCGTGATCCTCCGCCGGGTAGCCATGCTCCTGCCCAGCCAGATCGATCCCGACCACAGGAATGCCCAGCTCGTCACGCGCCCGTATACTGGCGCGCACCAGGGACTCGCTGGCGAGGCCGAATATCCTGTCTTCGGGGAGGTCGAACGCCTCGTACATCTCCGAAAAGGTGTGAGAGAAGGAGGGCGAGAAGTAGCGCATGGCGCAGACGATTATCCCCGCCTGGAAGGGGGGCTCCATCCTGTCCTGGACCTCAGGACGCCCGTTGAACTCCTTCTTGGCTCTCTCTATCCCCTTCGAGACGGATGAGAGCGTAGACGACACCGTAAGCCCCTCACTAGCATGTAGCTGAGGAGAGAACCGGATCTCGACGTACCGAACCCCCTCCCCCTGGCAGTCGAGGCACAGCTCGTACGCTGCACGCTCAAGCGCCTTCGAGTCCTGGAGGACGGCAGTCGTATACTGGAACCCTCGGAGGTACTCCTCGAGGTTCCTGTAGCGTTCCTTGAAGATAGCCTTCCTCAGGCCCTCCCTCGTATCCGCGGGGAGCTTCACCCCACGCTCCTCCGCCATCTCGATGAGGGACTCCTCCCTGAGCGACCCCCCCAGGTGGACGTGGAGATCGCTCTTGGGGAGCTCAAGGATAAGTTCACGTATAGACATAGGCTGTCACCTTCAACCATATCGGCGAGTGCTGTGTTACCTCGCGGAAGGTCTCAAGAATATATAAACCGTTACAATGCGTCCCCGGCGGGGTCGGGTCACCATCGGCTCATCAATATCTCGTCGAGCTCCAGGAGCGTCTTCGCCCCCCTGAAGTATCCGATGACATTGTCGCCCTTCCCCGTGAGCTCGTAGCGCCTGCTCGTCCTCCTGTCCCGCCTCCTCTCCTCACCCGTGGAGATCTCCTCGACCAGCCCCTGGGAGACCATGTTCTCAAGGACCCGCTTCAATGGCCTCCACGAGAGGTTGGCCTCGTACATAATGTTGGTGGGCTTCTGCGTCCCATCCTTGATAACACTGAGGACATCGAGGTAGATCTGGAGTTTTGATCTACGGGCCATGGGAAGAAAAAATGACCTATAGTAATATTTAACATGTCTTATCCGGAAAAATGAGAGGGGACAGCGATCCTAATATCATATCAGGTGTAGCTTCGTCTGCCTTCCCGCTAGGAATCGGAGCTTACCCCCCGTGAACACCGCGTCCTCCTCCAGGGCCATCCGCACCTCCATGCCCCCCCACTCAGGGACCACAGACTTGACGTTGAGCTCGATGGAGTGGCAGGTGTCCTCGAAGAGCTCGTAGTCCCCCCTCCCGGGGACGCCCTCCTGGTGGTCCCAGAGGCCGATTGTCGGCCCCGCGGCGTGGCCGTGGAACCCGATGGGATGCGTGTAGATGCTGGCGTTAAGCCCCTCGGACTTGGCCTTCTCCAACGCGATCTTTAGGATCTCGTTTCCGGTCCTGCCCGCCGCCATCGCCTCGGCGTGGATGTCCTGAAGCCTGTTCCCCTCAGCCAGGGCATTCCTCAGGCCCTCAGGGGCATCGACCTCCCCCGGCTTCAGCACGTAAGCGTTCTCCTGCACGTCGGTGCAGAGGCCCAGATACTTGAATCCAATATCGCAGTGGAGCAGGTCACCGTGCTTGATGACCTTCCTGCTCTTCTCGTTGCGGCTTCCAGGCAGGCCTGCCTCAATATCTGGGGCCCGTATGCTCACGCTGGGCTGGAACCAGGCTATGAGCCCCAGGTCCCTGATCTTCTGCCTCATCCACCAGCCCACGTCATCCGACGTGGTCACCCCCGGGGTGATCACCCGACTGGAGAAGGCCTCGGAGATGATGGCGTGGTCGATCTCCACGAGGGTCTCGTAGACCTCGATCTCCTCGGGGGTCCTCCGCTCCAGCCAGCCCACCGCGAGCCTCTCGGCGCCCTTCACCCGGGCCATGAGCTCCTCCCCCAGCGCCTCCTCCAGGAGCAGGTACTCGCCGTGGGTGAGTCCGTCACCGTAGGCCGTGGTCTCGGAGACGTTCACCCCTATGACCTTCGGATCCCGCTCCCTGACGACCCTCCCGAGACACTCGTACTGGCTCTCCTCGGTCGGATCCCAGACCCCCTCGTAGAAGCCCTTGAACCCCGTCTTGTAGACCATAAGCCTCTCCAGGCTCCCATCATCCTTCCTGTGGAACAGCAGGATGGTGCGCCGCCTGGCGTAGAGGGCAGGCTCCGGAGCAAGGGAGAAGTAGACGGGGTCCTCGTTCGCCTCCCTCGCCACGACTATCCACATGTCGAAGCCCTCCCGCTCCATGACCTCCGGGAGCACCGTCTCAAGCCGCTTCTTCAGCCAGGCGTTCTGGACCTCAGCCCTCTGCCTCAACGGCAGGATCTTTCCCTTGTACTCATCCGCAGATACGACCCCTGAGGGCTTGATGTAGTCAACCATCTCAAAACCACCGATGAACCATCGTATGAC
>CAYONH010000143.1:3570-4826 GCA_964405275.1 uncultured Candidatus Bathyarchaeia archaeon
AGGGCCCTCATCAACTACGTCGACAGGAGGGGCAACGTTCCCCTGGGGAAAATGCTCAACCTCAGCATGCCCTCCAGGGTCGCAACCATACAGGTCCAGGACGGGGAGCTCCACTACGGTTACAGCTCGGGCACCTACTCCCGGATCTTCCCCTCCCTGGGCGACTCCATCCTCATCCCCGGACAGGCGGAGATAGACAGCCTCGAGACAGGGATGACAAGGGAGGACTGGGACAGGCGGTTCGAGCTGGTCTACCGTCGAGCCCTCGACGAGGACGTGTCAGCAGCCATCGGCGTCGCGCCCGTGATGCTCTCCTTCGCGAGGTACCTCAAGAGGGAGCACGGGAAGAAGCCGGCCGACCTCTGGGACATGGACGCCGTCATCTGCACCAGCGTCAGGAAGATCCAGACCAGGTACGCCCCCCTCTTCAGGAGGCACTACGGGGACGTCTCGACGGTGGAGATGTACAGCGCCACAGAGGGAGTCTTCGCCCAGCAGCTCGACGACCTCCCCTACGTCTCCCCCAACTACGACACGTACCTCCTCGAGGTCGAGACCGGCAGGGGCACCAAGATGCTCCATGAGCTAGGGAGAGGCGAGTGGGGGAGACTCATAGTCTCGACGTGCATGTTCCCCAGGTACGACATAGGGGACATGATAGAGGCAATGGGGAAGAACTACTTCAGGGTCTTCGGCAGGGCCAGGTTCGCCCACGTCCTCGAGCACAGGCTCTACAGGCTCCTGTTCCGATGGTTTCTCTAGGGTAACAACGAAGATTTACCGTCCAGTCACACATGATGTAGAACTACGCTACACACACATCGATATATCGACATTACGGAATGCTTCTCCGGGGATACAAAACATGGTTAGATGTATCAAGCAGAGAGCCCTAAGCGAGGTCGTGTCAACACTCATACTGCTCGTCGTAGCAGTACTGCTGGCAGCCGTCGCCACATACTACGCCACAAACATCACAATGACGAGGACACAGAGCGAGGAGGTCTCGTTCAGCAAGGCCCATATCTGGGTTAACAGCACCGGCGCAGTCGGCGCCTTCAAGCTGCAGAACCTGGGTGGAAAGGACATTCTCATCGACAAGATCGCCGTCAGAGGCGTCGAGGAGACTTGGAGCAATGTATTCTACTACAGGGTGGCCTCAGGCTCCTCCGTGGATGAGGACCTGAACGTAACAAGCTACGCCAACCTTGTCGATCCAGCGACCATCGATGGTCGCGCCTACACAGTTGCATCAG
>CAYONH010000144.1:0-1617 GCA_964405275.1 uncultured Candidatus Bathyarchaeia archaeon
GTGGCGTCGACAGGTCCAAGTAGTATCTTTTCTCGGTCCTTCTCAATATTCTTGACATACTGTTCAACGTAGCCACATTCCGGGCAGGCGAATGCCTTCAGAGCCACGGTCTTGAAGACATTCAAGGCCCCTCGCGTTGGAATCCAGTAGAACCCCAATCCCGCGGGTACAATTTCAGAGGGGTCTCTCTCCACGAGGTATCCGCCCCTCATAGTGGCACCGCATTTGGCGCATGTAACTTTCACATTCTCAGTCATCCTTCTTCCACCCTTTTTATCGACGATGTCAGAGTTAGGTTCCACTTGAGCCTTTTTCTGTTAACTTACCTTTAAATGAAATACCTAAAATCGAACCCGATTATTTTTTCCTAAATTCTTCATATCATGTGTACGAGCTTTAACTCTTCCTATTGTACAAGACAATCCCTAACACGATCACAACCACACTGTAAACACCTAGGACGCCCAGGTTCTGTACTGAAGAGGCGCTAGTAGCATACGCTCCCCTGATGAACACGTTTGTCAGTGTCTGGGTCACGTAGTAACTTGGCACCAGCTTCGACAGGTTCTCTGGGATCCCCGGTATGAAGCTGCCGAGCATCATCTGGGGCAGGATGAAGAGGAAGGCGAGTCCAGAGGCCGCACCGGATGATTTAGCGAGAGTGGCAGTGATCAGACCGAACCCCACGTTGCAGAGAACCAGCAAGAGTGAGAGCAGGTAAGCTAAGCCAATGCCTGCTGCACCGCCGAGGGGTCTGAAGCCCAGAAGGAACGATGCCCCGAATACCACCGAGACCTGGAAGACCCCCGTGATCAAGTTTGAGGCAACCTGAGCTGTGAAAATGTCGGATGCGTCGGTGGGGGTGAACGCGATTCTCGTGAGTAACCCAAGCTGTCTCTCCTCAGTGAAGACCTGTGAGACGATCATTGTGACGAAGACCACCGCATAGCTGAACATCCCGGGCATCATGGCGTCAAACTGGGTGAATTTTACTGACTCCACCAACACGGGGAACCCAATGACAACGGGGCTGGGAGGTGAAAGAGCCTCAACCCCGTGAAGTGTCACCGTGAGAGCCTGCTGTATGAGGGAAGGTACAACCGAACCGGCGATCATCGATCCCTGATCGATGGAAAGCTCAAGCGTGGTCACCGTCCACGCGGATTCGTCGAATGGGTTGGTTTTCAAGTCATCAACGCTGTCACCGAATCCCTCTGGGATTACCAGTACAGCGCTGGCCTTGCCTTGGCTCAAGGCTTCCTGGCCACCATTGGCATCCTCGAATAACCGTGGGACAAGGATGCCTGAATCATTCAAACGCGATATAAGCTCACCAGACCAAGAGGAGGAATCCTGATCTACTATGGCTACATCATACTGGTCGTCATTCCCGCCTATCCCGCCGAAGGCAACACCGAATACGAGTGTCATGACGAGGGGGAGCAGGATAATCATGAACAGGTTGGCTGGTTCACGTATGACTCGAATCAGATCCTTCGCCGTGAGAGCCCTGATTCTTTGGAGGTTCACCTAGATCGCCTCCCTGATCCTGCGACCCGTAAGCCCGATGAACACGTCCTCTAGGTTATCCCCGCCGTTAACCTCCATCAGCGCCTG
>CAYONH010000144.1:1717-4815 GCA_964405275.1 uncultured Candidatus Bathyarchaeia archaeon
TGCCGTGGTCAATTATCCCGACACGATCCGTAAGTTCCTCGGCCTCCTCGATGTAGTGGGTGGTGAGGATAACGGTCTTGCCTCTTTGACGGAACTCCTCGATGAAGCCCCATGTAGCCCTCCGACTCTGAGGATCCATGCCTACTGTGGGTTCGTCGAGGAAGGCAATCTCAGGGTCATTGATCAGCGCCATCGCGAGGTTGATCCGCCTCACCATGCCGCCGCTGTAACCGCTGGACTTTCTGTCGGCAGCCTCCTCTAAACCGATCTTCTCGATGAGGCGCGTAGACCTCTCCTCGATCAACGCCTTCGGCATCCCGTGTAGGTCCCCGAAGAGCTTGATGTTCTCCCTGCCTGTGAGGTATTTGTAGTAGGCTGAGTGCTGTGGGCAGACTCCTATGAGCCTCTTCACATTGCCCGGATCCTCAGCTACGTCATGGCCGCCGACGAAGGCCGAGCCAGAGGTTGGTTGGAGTATCCCTGATAGGATGTTTATCGTCGTGGATTTGCCTGCTCCGTTTGGTCCAAGCAGCCCGAATATCTCACCCTCCTTGATGTTGAGGCTGAGTCCATCGACGGCTGTCACGTCGCCGAAGCGCATAAATAAATTATTGATCTGAATCGCGTTCTTCATGCCTCAAACGTTTTTGGTTAGGAATATAAAGAGCCAAGAAACACAGAGATGTAACATTGTTTCATGGTTCTTTAAATAATAACTTGGAACTGTAAGGCTATCGCACGCGCGATAACGGAAATTGGTGCAATACGATGTGCCGGGGATAGACACGGGCGGAGAATATTGGGGGAACACGAGATGGAGATAAACACTCTGGAACGGCTTAAAACTGAGCTCGCAAGCTTCAAGCTTGTAACTACCGCTAGCATGATCGGCGCAGCCCTTACATTTGCTTACAGTGTCGCTTTAGGATTCACCAAAGTCATCCCGTTCATAACAGGAGGCCCGCTCGAAGCGGATCATCTACCATACCTGTTGGTGGTTATCTCTGGATTCGCAATTGCGATCAGCTGGGTAACGCGAAGCGCCGAATTGATGGGAGAGCACGACGAAATTGTCAAGGAGCTTGACACGATCATCGATGAATCAAAATCTACAATAAGTGATAGGACGGACTTGGATGAGAAGGTAATAGGCATCCTTGTGAGGAGCCTAGCGTTTTATAGAGAGAATAGCTCGAAGATTGACCGGCTTAAATGGGGTGGAAGACTGACAGGAGCATTCATGTTAGTCATAGGGATACCTCAGCTCATCTCTTTCCTAAATGGAACGTATCCTGTAGACAGTGTATATTTACTGGCTCAAGGGTTTGCGGTGGCTTTCAGTATCTGTATAAGTATCGCAGCTTGGTATGTTCCGGTCATCATCAAGCGTTTCATGGATAGATGGGATGCCAGGTTGAAGCTCGCCGAAGACGCAAACGTCCGGCTCGGCAGAATATTGGAGGACGACGAGTGAGAGGCAAGCGGACTCTCTACGAGATCTACTGGGAAGTGCTGACGTACTGCAGAAACCCCAGGACTTTCACGAACATAATCCAGAGGTGCAGCCTGAACAGCAAGATCGGACAGGAACACATCGCTTTCTTGCTTAACAAGGGGTACCTACACAGATTCGAGGAGGAGGGCCAGAACTTCTTGAGGACCACTGAGAAGGCGAAGCCGTTCCTGGACGGTTTCAAATCGATGTACATCGAGCTATTCAACCAGAGTCCTCGATTCAAGCTCTAAGGAAGGATGCTGTTTGACCCCACCCCTCTTCCTTCAAGTGAAACGCGCACGCGTTTACCATACGCAACCTAGAAACAAGTTGGTGGTATCTTGATGACACAAGAGTTTGATAACCGAAAAACCGCTAGCGCACTGCTCCTATTCGGCATAATCCAATGGATGATAGTCGTCATCCTGTCCGAAGGCACTCAGCCGAACTACGTTAGCAGCATACACTATGTGAGCACATTAGGGACAGGAAAGACCGTGTTGCTCTACAACGCATCTACAGTTATTCTGGGGCTCTGCGTCTTTCTCTCGTCTCTCTTGATACGGAGATTCAACTCATCACGCGTTTTCTTCGTCTTGTTCCTAATCACGGGGCTGGCTACAATGGGTGTGGGAGTGTTCCCGGAGGACTCCAGGCCAATGCATGGCATCGTCACCCCTATTGCGCTGATATTCGGCGCCTTCGCTGCCGTGTTCTCATATAGACTTCATGAGAGACCAGCATCATACTTCACTGTAGTACTGGGTTTGGTCTCATTGATCTCTGGGCTTGCATTCATCCCATATCTTGGGTTATCAGTGGAGTCACGGGCTATGTTCATGGGTTTGTATAAGGGAACATTGGAGAGGATAGTTATCTACACGAATTTGTTGTGGGTGTTAATTCTTGGAAGTCAACTATCCAGCAAGCCCAAAGAATAATACAAGATTGAATCTTATCTTTCAACTGGAGCTCTATGAGTCTCGCCGGTAAACGCCCCAGCCGGCTGTGGCGTCTCCTCTTCCGCATACCCCTCCACCTGCACAACTTCGGGCTGCGTGGATGGGAGCGCCACATCGGCGTCCAGCTGATGAAGGTCACAACCAAGGGAAGGCATACGGGTAAGCCTCACTCGGTGCTGGTCGATGTCATCGGCCATGACCAAGCGGAGGATGCATACTACGTCTCATCCGCGTACGGCGCAAGGGCCGACTGGGTCAGGAACATCAGGGCAGACCCCGTCTTCAGGGTCCAGGTCGGCAGGAGGAGGTTCGACGCGGAGGCACGGCGTTTACCGGGTCGCGATGCTGAGGAGATGTTGATGAGGTACATCGAGGAGCACAGGGACTACGTCAAGGGCATCTACGGGATGATGGGGGTCGATCTTGACACGATCTCGGATACAGAGCTCAGGGCCATACTTCGAGATGAGATGGTCCTGGAGATTACGCCGGTAGAGCGCGACGACCTGTGAATTCTCATCCATCTCGAGCCCATCGGTCAACCCATCGGAAAGTACGGGAATAGAACCCAACGACTCATAAACCAAGACCCCACTCCATAACCAGTTCCAAGCATACAAATACCGAGAAAAACATATGTT
>CAYONH010000145.1:0-4805 GCA_964405275.1 uncultured Candidatus Bathyarchaeia archaeon
TTCGGCCTCTTCGGGGACGTCCCCGGGGTCAACAAGCAGGACCTCATCCCCCTGGACGGCGGAGACGTCGAAGTCACCCTCACGCTGCGCAGCCCCTACAACGGGAAGAAGATCACCATCCACAGGGAGGGCGGCCCCACCAAGGACGGGGGCTTCCGCTCCTCCAAGGGCCTCCTCAAGGTCGAAGGGGAGGACGCGCCGTACACGCGGGAGAGGGAGATACAGGCGAAGCTGAGGGAGCTCATCGGCGTCGGCAGGAGCACCTTCTTCAACGTCGTCTACGCCCAGCAGAAGGAGTTCATCGAGATCCTCAAGCCCGAGCGCCGCCGCATGGACGCCATCCTGGGGCTCACCACCCCCGCCGAGATCCGGGAGCAGTTCCGGGAGGTGAGCAGGATGCTCCGGGAGAGAGGGCGCATCGAGGATAGGGGGGCCCTCGAGGAGAGGATCAGGAACGCCGAGGCGGGCATCACCGAACTCGAGGGACAGCAGGAGGAGGTCGAATCACGCAAGCGCCTGCTCTCCGACGGCCTCAACCAGATCAAGGCCCAGCTCGTCCTCGCCAACGGCCGCGTCGAGACCCTGGACGGCATCCTCACAGAGCTCAGACGGGTGGAGAGGTACATGTCTGATCTTGAGAACCTCCAGGAGCAGAGGGAGAACCTCGCAGGGGACCTGGAGGAGATCTACGAGGAGATGGGGGAGGACCCCGAGAGGAGGCGGAAGGAGCTTCAGGAGCGGAGGAGCTCCGCTGAGACCACCGAGGAGCAGCTCAGACGCCAGCTCGACGAGGGCCTCACAAGGGAGAGGGCCGAGAAGGGGGGCACAGTCGCTCGCCTTGAGCACCAGATTAGGGAGCACGTCGAACTGCGGGAGCAGGGGATCACGGTCTGCCCCAAGTGCGGCCAGGAGATAGACATGGAGCTCCTGGAGAGGGACGTGGGGCAGTGGGAGGGGGAACTCCGACTTGAGCGGACCCGCCTCAAGGCGCTGGAGGCCGAGATACGTACAATCCAAGATCAGGCTAGGGCAGCAGGCCAGAGGCTGAGGGAGGCCGACAGGGCGGTCACCCGCTTCGTGGAGCAGGAGCGGAGGATCAACGAGCTCAAGAGGAATATGGAGGGCCTCGAGACCAAGGGGGCCAACCTCAGGGACAGGATCAGGAGGGAGACAGAGGAGCTCCTCCAGACGGCGGAGACGGAGCTGGCGACGGCCTTTGCCTCCCTAGAGGACGCCCAGGAGAAGATAGGCGACCAGCTCGACGGCTCCCGGAGGGAGCAGAGGGAGCTCCAGGCCGAGGTCCGCTCGAGGGAGGACCGCCTCCAGGACGCTGAGAGGGACGAGCGTAGGATCCAGGAGCAGAGGGACAGGCACCTGAAGGTCCTTGAGGAGTCCCGGGGGCTCCTTGAGGGGATCCGGGAGTACGAGGCCAAGATAAGGGCCGTGGAGGCCATCCAGAGGCGCTACGGAGAGTACGAGCAGCAGCTCAGGGAGAACACACTGAAGCTCCTGGAGTACCAGACGTACAACTACTTCCGCCGCCTCACCGACCAGCAGGCCTACGCCGGGTGCCACATCGACAGGGAACGCTACACCCTGGAGGTCCAGCCCCTCGGGGGCAGCAGGCTGATGCCCGCCTGGCTCTCCGGAGGGGGCCACGAGAGCCTCTTCGCCCTCGCCGAGCGCCTCGCCCTCCTAAGGGTGATGGGATTCCCCCACCTCCTCATATTGGATGAGCCTACGGACGCCGTGGACTCCGAGAACATCCCCCAGCTCCTGGAGTACGTGGCCCGGAGCAGCAGGGAGATCGGGCAGGTGCTCCTGGTTACCCACCACGGCCACGGGGAGGAGGAGGGCGTCAACCTCATAACCGTCAGGAAGGTGGGCGGGGAGTCACGGGTCTTCCAGGAACTAGATGCCTAATAAAAAAGGGGTTAGAGGGAGTCAGAGACTTCCTTTATCAGGGGGACGCTCATCTCCGCGAACGTCACCCCGGTGTTGAACGCCAGAAGCGCAGCCGACTGTATCTCCTCCTTCGATGCCCCGACGTTGAAGGCCGTCCTGATGAAGTGCCTCAGCGCCACCGGGTCCCTCGTCGCCGAGAAGATGCCCACAAGGATCAGTGTCCTCGTCTTCTCGTCGAGCGCCCCGACCTCGTTGATCGCGGCGGAGAGCTTGACGTAGGCGTCGGCCACCTCAGGGGTCTCCTCGTTGAATATCTCCCAAACGCTCATTTTAACCGAGTATAGAGCGTGTAGAGGAGGTTTAAGCTTGTGCTCTCAGACCCTGAGGACGGGGCAGGTCATGCAGTGGATCCCGCCGTTCCCCTTCATCATCTCCTCCCCTGGGATCTGGATCACCTCGATCCCCCTCGCCCTCACCTCGGCCATCACCCGGGGGTTCCCCTCGTAGTGGATCGCTAGGTCGCTGTCGACAGTGAGGAAGTTCGCCGCCATGTCCATCCTCTCCCTGTCAGAGATCTCCAGGACGTCCCAGCCCTCCCCCTCCAGCCAGCCCACGAAGGAGCCCTCCCAGGCCTCGTCGCGTGTGCGGAAGACCGAGGGGGCGTACTCCAGTGTCTCCGTGTGAACCAGGGCCAGCTTCCCGGGGAGTTCGATGAAGTCCCCGTCGATGTGGATGTCGTCAGGGGGCACCCTGAGCTCGATGAAGGTCTCCGCCACCCCCTCCCGAAGCAGGAACCCGCCTATCTCGTCCAGAGCCCCCTGGGTGGTCCTCTGGCAGAGCCCCGCCACGGCCACCTTCCCCTCCAGCAGTGCGAAGCCCCCGCCCTCGAAGGTCTCGGGCTCCCCCAGCGCCAACCCCACGGGGACACCCATCGCGGCGTGAGCAGCCTCGATGATCGGGGTCTCCCTCCTCCTCGAAGGCAGCCCCATCCTCAAGAGCACGGCGCCTGCGTCGGTCACGAAGCTGCTGTCCCGCGTGAACACCAGGTTGGGGCACCCATCGATCTGCGAAGATATATCCGGGTCATCCTCCACAAGCTCCCGGGCGTAAAGCACCTCGACGCCGGCCTCGGCGAGAGCGTCCGTCATGGAGACGTGGTCTACCCTGAAGCGCTCGACGTCCACGGGCCCCTCGAAGTTGTGCTCGACGGGCTCCGAGTTGGCAAGCTCAAGTTCCTTCCCGGGGCGGTGGACGAGGACCTTCCTCAGGGTCCCGCTCTCGTGGGTGATTCCGTAGTTAGGCATATTGGAGGTCTTCACGTTCTTCTCTTATAACGTTGAGCGCTGCGTTGCGGTGGGCTCATTGGAGCCTATCAGGCGTTGTTTTAACTCTTCGTTTCACGCTCTGGACCTTTTCCCAAAAGTGGGAAAAACTTCCGAAAACGGAAAATAACGACCTAAATTCCTCTAAAGAGGATAAGAGTTACTGAAAAGGTTAGAGAAGCCTTATATCTAAAGTATCTTACTGAATAGACTGGAAAAGGGGCGTAACGGGATCCGTGTCTGGGGCTGGGAGACCCCCGACGACCCGTGATCCCCTGGGAACGAAGGTGAAAAAAAGATGAGACGTGTAATCGGATACGCAATGTCTGCAGCCTCAGTCTACCTGGTAATGGCCTATGTATCCAATCTCTTCCTCACTATGTTACAGAGAATAGCCATACCCTTTCTCTAGCCCCTTTTCCCCTACTCAAGGATGTGTGATGATGATGGAGACGAACAACACGATGAACTGGCTCTTCCACAGGGTCGTGAAGCATCGCTTCATGAGGGTCACCCAGAGACTTCCCCCCATGACCCCCGAACGGTACCCGTTCCGGAGCCTGTAGAGGAACCCTAGCGTGCACCTAACCGGTGTGCGGAGACCCTTGTTTTACATCATTTTCTCTCTGTATGAGCCTCGGCTAGGTTCATGACCCTTCCCGAGGACGCAGTCTCGTGAGCGCCTCAGGTGACGGTTCCCCTCTCCCTGGAGAACCTCTCGTGCTCCCCGTTGTCCACGATGGCCTTGAGGTGCTGCACGACCTCCCAGACGTCCCTGTACCCCGAGTAGAGGGGGATGGGCGCGAGCCTGATGATGTTGGGCGGCCGGAAGTCGGGGATCACACCCCGGGCCTTGAGGGCTTCAGCCACCCTCCAGGCGTCCCCGTGCATCACCCCCACGTGGCCCCCCCTCCTCTCGGGCTCCCGGGGCGTCGCCACCCCGAAGCCGTAGGGCTCCCCGCTGAGCAGCTCGTCCACCAGGTACATCAGGTAGGCCGTGATCTTGGTCGACTTCAGCCTGATGTTCTCGATGCCAGCCTCGTTGATCAGGCCTATCGCCCCCTCCAGGGGCGCCGTGCTCAGCATCGTCGTGGTCCCGATCTGCCATGCACTGGCGTCCTTCGCCGGGTCGAACCTCACGTCCATGTCGAACATGGTGGCCCTGTCGTTGCCGAACCACCCCGCCAGGCCCGGCGTGGTCCCGAAGTGGCGCCTGTTGACGTAGATGCTCCCGGTCGCCCCGGGCCCCCCGTTCATGTACTTGTAGTTGCACCAGAGGGCCCAGTCGACCCCCCACTCGTCGAAGCGGTGGGGCACCACGCCCACGGAGTGGCTGCAGTCGAATCCAATGGTTATGCCCCGCTCCCTGGCCTCCCGGGTGAGCCTCCCCATGTCCAGGAGCTGGCCGCTCCTGTAGTAGACGCTGGGCAGCAGGATGAGGGCGACCTCCTCGGTCATGGCGTCGATGACGTCGTCCTCCTCGATGACGAGGCCGTCCCTGCTCTTGACGAGGAGAAGGTCCTCGTCGGGATCCCCTCCCCTGAGCCTGACCTGAGCCGCGAGGGCGTAGATGTCGCT
>CAYONH010000146.1:0-4739 GCA_964405275.1 uncultured Candidatus Bathyarchaeia archaeon
GTTCGTCCATCATGCCGTACAGGGGCTTCTTCACCTCGTAGCTCTCGTAGACCGACTCCTGGACGAAGTCTGCTTTCTTCAGAGCTTCTGCTAGCTCGGTTGTGGTTTCGATCTTTGATATAGCGCTCTCTGCGTCGTTGCCCAATCCTGCTTCGACCAGTGATTCGATATGGTTTCTCACTCGTTTGGTGGCCTGTGTGAGGATGTCTTCGGTTAGGTCCTGCATGACGACCTCGTATCCGTGGAGTGCAAAGAGGGCTGCCCAGCCCTGTCCTACGAGGCCTGAGCCAACGCAGGCGACTCGTCTGATGTCCCTGATCATATGCCTCGAGTATTGTGTGGGGTCTCAATATAATTTGTGTTGTATTGGTTTGGAGGGGGTTACTACGCGTGCACGTATGGTTAGCTTCTGAGGGCTTCCTCGATGGGGGCGAGGTTTCGTTCTACCTCTGCTGTGTCGTACATGCCGATGTTCCAGGCGTCCACAGACTCGTGGAACTGGAGGGCGTATTTGATCGCTGTGTCTCCCTCCTCTCTGAGCCTTCCGCCATACAGGAGCTTGATGACGTAGACCCCCTTCCCAGCCTCCTTGAGTGCCCTGATGGCCTTGAGGTGCTCGTCCAACGATCCGTCTTCGATGAGGGCTCCGGCCATGTTCAGGGTGGTGCAGACGACCTCGACCTCGGGCACGTCGAGAGCCTCCCTTAGGACCAGAGTACTGTGGGTGGAGAGGCCTGTCGCCCTGACCTCGCCGGTCTCCCTCGCCTCGTGGAACGCCTTCAGGGCTCCCATCCTGTCCGATAGGCGCCCCGACACGTAGGGGCGGCCTGCGCTGTCCTGTCTCCTTATAGTCCTCGAGGGGACGTTGTGGAGGAGCATGAGGTCGACGTAGTCGGTCTCGAGAGAGACCTTGGACCGTTTAACCGCCTCACTACCTTCCTCGTAGGTCAGGGCGTAGGACTTGTCGGTTATCACAACGTCTCTCCTGTCCACCAAGCCAAGGCCTACACGAACGTGGGGGTGGGTACCGTAGTCGTCCGACGTGTGTCCCAGAAGTTGACACCCATCTCCACGGCGTCCCTCAGGACACCTCCGCCCTCCTCGGGCGTAAGGTCCCCTTGGCTCTTCGCTCCGTCCGGTCCTTTCTTGATAGCGAACGGCTCGGTGCCGAAGCAGAGCCTGGAGACCTCAAGCTGTGTCGAGCCGAGGCGGATCCTCTTCACATAAACACCTTTCCAGACGAGAGGTCCATCTACAACCTATATAATGTTCTACCCAATGGGTGTAAGGGACACGAGATTCAGTGAATCGCCTCCCTTGGCCCCGCTTTTCTTAAGTATTTAATGACACCATCTTGGTTGAGTTGATGGGACAGCGTTGAGACGAAGGCGAACGCCGCTCCTAGCCCTCCTGGTCATCGCCTCCATGCTTGCTCGTGTTTCCTCCGTGGCGGGGGCATCCAACATCCGACTCGAGGGGTTCGTGTTCGATCCGAATGGATCCCCCGTCCAGGGTGCCTCGGTCAGGCTGTGGGGGCTCCGGCTAGAGAGGGAGGCAATCACGGACTCCCATGGATTCTACTCCCTGGAAGCCCATACAGATGAGGCAGCGTGCAAGCTCTACGCATTCTTCAATGATCCAGAGACGCCAGGTGTCGAGCTGATGCCTGCGGCCCGCTCCATCGCGACGTCCGTGGACGTATCGGAGCAGGTGAACTTCACCCTAGCAAGCGCCGCTACACTCATCATACGGGGGCAACTTCGGCGTATCGAGTCGACCAGTGTCATCACGAGCTATGCCTCCGAGGTCATCGACCCGTCGACAGGTACGAGAATGAAGATCGGCGGCTATGAGCTCATTTACGGGACGGGACCGGACACCCAGAGCAAGTTCATAGGTCTCGACCCCAACGTGGTGGTCGTACCGACCGGGACTCCCGTGAAGATCGAGGTCTCTTACTCGTACACGTATGAGAGAACCAGGAGGGGGCTGATCGGTTGGTCCATCTCGCTTCAGAGCATACTGGAGGCCTTCGGAAGGTTCGAGGTCTCTGAGGGTGACGGCTTCGTGTTGGGGGCGGGGGAGGTCTTCGACCTGGACATCCGGGAGTACAGCCTCGCCCATGACTTGGTGAAGCTGGAGAGGCTCAGGGATGAGATGGAGGACAATCTGACCCTGATGGAGGGCGAGGGGTTCTACACGGCCTCGGAGAGGCACGAGCTCGGGAGAGCAGATGAGCTGATCCAGACAGGGATGTATCACCTCGAGGAGGGGAAATATGACGCGTCGTATGTCGACCTCCGCCAGGCCTATCTGAAGCTGTCGGATGTCAGGGGTCGGCAGGAGGCCGTCGCCGTCGAGGCCTCGTTCTCGGTGAACGTTCTCATCGTCTTCATCTCTCTCACCGCGGTCGCCCTTGCCTCATTGCTCACGGGCGGAGGTCTTAGGAAGCTGCTGGCCGCGACGGGCCTGTACGTGCCGATGATCCTGTTCCTGCACCGGATTTATCCCGGTAGCGGGACGGTCGCTCTCGACGCTTTCGTCAGGATGAGCTTCGTCGGTCTCACCTTTGCGCTATTCATCGAGGAGGCAGTCCCCCGGGTCCTGAGCCGGGGGGCAGGTGGGGGGGCTCTCCCCCGTCTCGCCTCCGTCCCCGTCATCTTCGCCATGGCTAAGAGGAACCTGAGGAACAGGAGGCTCAGGACGGCCTTCATGTTCTCGACGCTCCTCGTGTTGATGATGAGCTTCGTCGCCCTCACCTCACTCTCGGCCAGCTACGGCCTCACATACAGGTCCATCACCTCCTTCCAGCCCGGAGCGGAGGGGGTCCTTATCAGGCCCCCCGAGTACGTACCGCGGACCACGTTCGAGGAGGGCTGGTTCTACCCTGTGATCCCGTCGGTGGTCGACTGGGCCGCGGGGGTAGACGGGGTGGCGAGCATCGCCGTCAAGGCTGAGAACACCCCGACGCTGGGACCATATGGAAGGGTCGGGGGGAGGCCCATCTACGGGGTCCTCGGGGTCCAGCAGGAAGCTGAGCCGATGATAAGCGCCATCGACGAGGCTGTCGTAGCGGGGGATCCCCTGAGGGAGGCTGACACGTGCCTTCTGGAGGAGTCCTTCCGGTTCAAAGTGGAGCTTGGAGGACATATCGTGATCCGCGGTGTAGAGATGAGAGTGGTGGGCTTCTTCTCCCGGGGCATCAGTGGGGTGATGGACGTGGACGGTGAGCCGATCCTCCCAAAGTATCAGATCAACTATGAGCCGGGCTCCGACATCCCCCTCATCGATGCGGTGACCTGTGACCCCGAGAGCGTCTTGATTACGACCATGGAGACCGCCCTCAGGATACGCGACGTCAAGATGTCCCGAATAGCCGTGGAGCTAGAGGAGGGGGTGGACCCGGAGATCATCGGGAAGGGCATGGCATTGACGAGGGAGTACCGTTTCTGGGTCTCCTCCGGAGGGAGGGTGAGCGTCGCCCACATGGGTGACCTGCTGGGGGGCAAAGGGTTTCCCCTGGTGGTGCCCTGGGTGATCGTGGTGCTGAACGTGGTCACAACCATGATGAATGCTATGTACGAGCGCCGCCGGGAGATCAACATCCTCTCCAGCATCGGGCTGAACCCCGCTCATATCTCCGGGGTCTTCCTCGCCGAGGCCTCGATTATAGGGATCATCTCGGGGGGCTTGGGCTACCTCCTTGGCCTAGGCTTGTACCCCCTTATGGCGGAGCTCACCTTCGCCCCGGTCGTCCAGCAGAAGATATCGGCGTTCTGGTGCGTCGCGGCGATCGGCATCTCCCTCGCGTCGGTGGCCGTGGGTTCAGCCCTCGCGCTCCACGGCTCCGTGGTCCTCACCCCGTCCCTTAGGAGGAGGTGGAGCATGGGTGCGTCGTCGATGGATGAGGGCTTTGTCGATATATCGATGCCAGTAAAGATCGAGGCGGGGCTCGTCGACTCTTTCCTTGGATTCATGAAGGGCTCGATGGAGGGCTACAGGGACACGTTGTCGGAGCGATTCATCTCCGGTCTCAGGGAGGAGGCCAGAGGGGAGGGGCGGACCTGGGATCTCATCTTCACGTACGGCGAGGGGCAGCCAAGCATGGGCGGGATAAGGACAAACAACGTGCTCAGCTTCGCGGAGGAGGGTGACGGTATCTACACGTTGGTGCTCCGATCCAGGGGGGGCAAGGAGTCCGCCTACAGGACGGGGTCCTTCATCAGACAGCTGCTGATGAGGTGGGCCACGGAACTTGGGAGGGTAGGAGAAAGTGAAGCCTAACCCCAACTGACCCATGGTTCAGGTGTGGTGCTAGAAACGATTCGAAGAAATTTGGCCACCAGCGTTTACGCATCGCCACAAGTGAGGATATAATGAACTAGGCAATAGATCACATTGTGGCTAGGTCTAACCGTTTATGATAACTCCAGTCTTACCATTGTCCAGGATCGGAGAGTTCTCTGCCACCTTAGGGCATCCTCCATTTCTTAATATACGAAAGGATCCCTGAACTACGGGGAAGTAGCCCTCATTGGTAGACACACTGGTCAAGATCGCCGTCGGCTTGGCGCTGGAGAACGCCATCTACAACGGGCAGGAAATTCAACGCCTGACTTCGCTTTACTCTGATCCAGATGTGGAGGGGGCTATCAAGCTCCACGATGAGCTCATCTCCTCGAACGACCATCTTGAGAGGGAGACCGCCTTCTTCCTCCAGCTCGGCCTGGACATAGGAC
>CAYONH010000147.1:0-4733 GCA_964405275.1 uncultured Candidatus Bathyarchaeia archaeon
TATCCTTAATTGATCAACATGTTTTGTCAACGTTTCTTGATAAAAACGTCTTTTTCGAGGTTATCTATTTACGCGCGCGTGTATGTACCACACCCGACATAATATTATACTTTTTATTAACAATAAATATTATATAGGTGTAAAAGACATTCATATTGATTAAGCCATAAGAAAGAAAGTAAAGGGAGCATTACTGCTTACCTTAGTCTCTTTTACACTGTTACTTACAGTAACTCAGGTAATATCTGTGTTGGCTATGCAGTGGTACTGGTCTAACAAGACTATGTCTGACATACCTCCAAACGATGACAAAGATAGACGTTGGGATTCCGAAGGAGCCTTAGACGGTGATTCCGCCGTAAGATACGTTGTCCCATCCTATTATGACTATAGCTGGCAAGACTGGTGGTATGATGATCCATTATATGAAGTGAAAGTAAGGTGCTTCAACAACGAAGGGTCAGGAACTCTTGACATTTACTATAAAGTGGGCTTCCTTCACAACTGATATATGTGATTCCTAACTCCTTTTTTTTGGTGAGGACGTGATTAAATATTTATTAAAAATAACATTTCGTTCGAGGCTTAGGTGGACGCTGCTTCTCGTTTTCATTCTCGGTGTAACGACGGCCTCCTATCAGGTTCTTGCACCGGTCACCGATAGTCTTGAGGACCGCGTCAGGGCTTATGGCGAGTTCTCCTCAGGTTTCATCATCATGGTCGGGGATGCCTCGCCGAATCTTGAAACGAACGATTTCTACCGTGAGAGATTCATGAAGGAACACCCGGAGTTGTATCCCCCAGAGATGCTAGATGAGTATTTGGAGAACCATAGATTTTGGTTTTCAAAGGCTTGGCCATTTATAGAAGACGATTTCAACATAATTTCTCAACAGGAGAATATTAAAACCGTCTATCCCTTAATCTGCATTGATGGAGACTATCCCCACCCATCCGAACATAATGAGTATTATGTATTTAGTATAACCGCTGTCGACGTTGAAGCCGCAGACGTGGCATACCTACCCTTCGGTGACATCGAGAAGGGGAGATACCTATACACCGACGAAGACGCGATTATCATAGACTTCCATATCCACGAGAAGAGAGGGGGTCTAGAGGGGGACTGCTTCGACATCGGAGACACACTCCCCCTCGTCGTGGACAGGGAGGTACGCGGCTTCGAGGTCGTCGGCGTCTACGGGACACCACTCCCCAGCTACCTCGGCTTCGGCTGGTCAGCGGTCATGAACATAGACACCATATGGAAGATACTGGATGTCCCACCTGAGATGCGTAGATACAACGGCATGCTCATCAAGCTCCAGGAGACGAGCAGGGGCATGGACGTCGTAAGCACCCTGATGAAGGCCTATCCCGACGCCAGGGTGCTATGGCAGGAGCACAAGGCCATGACTAGCTTCAAAGTAGTGGAATCCCTGTCGAAAGCCTACGGAGTCCTACGCTGGCTTATGTTAACCACCTCCGGCGCCATGATCGTCGCCGTCAGCTTTCTCGACCTCCAGAGGCGTCGAGGCGAGCTGGGGCTGCTGGCTTCCATCGGATGGAGGGAGGGAGATGTGCTCGTCCTCCTCTTAACCCGGTCGCTGATCATCGGCATCTTAGGGGCATTCGCTGGCGTCCTGCTCTCGTACACTATCGGAGGCACGGTAGCCGCCGCCCTCGTCCCCGAGAACGTGATCCGCCTGTTCAACCTCCACCCCGTCATACCAGACCCCGCCTACCTGCCGTACACCCCAGCACTATCCATAGCCCTGTCAATCGTGTCCTTCGCAGTGGGCTACGCATACTACCGCAGAGCCACTCCGCTGAGCCTAATGAACCGATGATGGAGGAATTCTGACTTGTACAAATTCACATTCAAGCAGATCCTGAGGAACCGAATCCTATGGACGGTCCTGCTAATAGTCGTCATAGGCGCGCAGACAGCCCTCTTCGAGGTATTCACATCCC
Organism: uncultured Candidatus Bathyarchaeia archaeon; assembly: GCA_964405275.1. Lineage (GTDB taxonomy): Archaea > Thermoproteota > Bathyarchaeia > TCS64 > TCS64 > BS750m-G28. Next base: position 1,975 of record CAYONH010000147.1, read on the forward strand.
TCACCGACAGCCTAACCCTGCAGCAGCAGGCCTACGTGAAGTACAACGCCGGCTTCATAATCATGTACGGGGGCCACCCCATCACGGTAGGTCAGTCAACCCCTCCGGTGAACCCCTTTGAAGCAGCCGAGCACAGCTACCCCCTCAACGAGGCGATAGTCTCCGAGGTCACCCGGGTGGACGGTGTCGAGGCGGTCTTCAGGGTCCTAGTGATGAAGGTGAGGCAAGATATTGATGGGGGGCCCGTCGAAACGGGCCTTGTGGGGGTGGAGACCCGTGCAGCTCAGGCGGCGATCCTCCCCTACGCCAACATCTGGAAGGGGCGCTTCATCGAACCCGGGGAGATCGGGTGCGCCGTCGTGAGCAACGACCTCGAGAAGGAGCTGGGGGTCACGGTGGGGGAGGTGATGCCCCTCAGCGTCCTTGGCGCGGAGCTTGAATATGAGGTAGTGGGCGTCTACGGGAGGCTCCTCTCGGAGCAGCTGGACCCGGGGGCAACGGTGGTCGTGGACCTGGAGGGCCTCCTCGACGCCCTGGACCTGGGAGGCCAGAGGTACAGCGCGCTGCTAGTGAAGGTCTCGGAGCCGGAGATGGGCCGCGAGCTGGGCAGGGCGCTTCGAAGCGATTACAGCGACGGAGGGATAGAGGTGGTTTTCCAGGGCACGCTGACCGACTACTCGGTGGACCTCATCTCTTCCACGACGGCCATCTACGGGACGACCAACGCCCTCATCCTGGTGACGGCTGCGGCTGTCATCGCCCTCATCAGGCTCATCGACCTGGTGAAGGGAAGGGGCGAGCTGGGGCTCCTCACGTCGGTGGGCTGGAGGGAGAGGGACGTCACCGCCTACCTCCTGCTGAAGTCCCTGATGCTGGGCGTGATGGGCTCCGCGTTGGGCCTCGCCCTGGCGGCGGCGTTCGGCCCCTCCATCTCGGATGCCCTGATACCCCGGGAGCTTGCGTTCATGGCCGACATAAGGGTTCAGACGCTCAACCCGGTCCACATGGCGTACATCCCCGCACTCGCAGTGGCCCTGTCTGCCCTGGGATTCGCCGTGGGTTACCTCTACTACCGGAGGCTGACGCCGTTGAAGATGCTGGAGGAGAGTTCATGATGAGAGAACTAAACGTAGAGCTAAGAGACCTGGGAAGAACCTTTGAGAACACTCACGTATTCAGCCACATCAATCTAGAGGTGGCGAAAGGAGAAGCGGCGGCGATCCTCGGCCCCAGCGGTCTCGGAAAGACCACCCTCCTCAGAATAATAGGGACCCTGGACAGGCCCACCCAGGGCGAGGTGAAGATCTGCGGGGAGGACGTACTCGCCATGGGCAAGTCCGAGCTCGCGGACTTGCGCTGGGAGAGGATAGGATTCAGCTTCCAGGAGCCCACCCTCCTGCCGGGCCTGTCGGTGCTGGACAACGTGCTCCTCCCCTGCTTCCCCCGGATCAAGGGAGAGAAGCTCGACGGATACAGGGAGAAGGCCACGGAGCTCCTCTCCGCCCTTGGCCTGAGGGAGCGCCTAAACTACAGGCCCCACCAGGTGAGTGTCGGGCAGAAGAAGAGGGTCGACCTGGCTCGGGCCCTCGTCAACGACCCCGACGTCATCATAGTCGACGAGCCCACCACCAACTTGGACAGCGAGTCGGCGGAGATAATATCCGGGATGCTCAGTAGGGTCGTCGAGGGGGGCCGGACAGTCGTACTGACGACCCACGTCGACAAGAGCCTGCTGGACATGTCTAAGGTGCGGCTGGACATCCAGGACTACGAGAGCCCCTGAATCCGCTCGTATAAAGGTGTCCCTAGGGTTCAAGGGTCTTGAGAATAATGGGGGAGGTTAAGGTCAGCGGGGCTGCCTCATCAGGGTGAAGAGCTCCATGACCTTGTCCGACTTGGACCTCTTCAGCGAGATGTCCATCAGATCCTTGGGCACGTACTTGATGGCCTCAGCGTCGCAGAACTTGACGCACTCTGGGTCCCCGTCACAGAGGTCGCACTTGTAGGCCACCTCGGTGACCGGGTCGACGCTGATGCCCCCGATGGGGCAGGCGATGGAGCAGACCCTGCATCCGACGCAGGCGTCCTGGTCCACGACCATGGCCCCGGTCTCCTCGTTCTTGGAGATGGCGTTGACGGGGCATGCCTCCATGCAGAGGGGGGTGCTGCACTGCTGGCAGACCATGGGGACGTAGTTGTGGTAGGCGCCGGTCTCCTCGAAGCGGATGATCTTGATCCTGGATCGGGCCGGGTTGCTCTGCCCCGTTTGTTTGAGGGAGCAGGCGACCTCGCAGGTCCTGCAGCCTGTGCACTTCTCGATGTCCACCTGGATGTACTTCTCCAAGCCTAGGCCTCCTCGGGACCGAGCCTTCCCTGCTTCTCCAGGACGTCGGCGACCTCCTTCAACCCCAGCCCCTCCAGGGTGCTCCTCCTGGGCATCCCCGTCTTGACGTCCCAGCGGCGGAGGCCGTAGTACTCGTCCTTCATCTTATCGAACTTGCCCCTGTCCAGCTTCTTCCCCTTCTGGGGGCCGTCGGGTATGGCTACGTCGAAGAAGAACTCCGGGATTGTGTCGGTCTCCCGGGACTTGCCGTCCCTCACCACTATGGCGCGTTCCAGGTTGCAGACCCTCTCCCCGATGGTGAAGAGACCGGCCTCGTCCATGGGTACACCTGTGGCTGCCGTGAACCTCTCAGCGGCGAAATCGTAGCTGGTGCTCCCGAGCTGGGCGCCCGGCGCCCCGGTCCTGGCGGGCCTGA
>CAYONH010000148.1:0-4675 GCA_964405275.1 uncultured Candidatus Bathyarchaeia archaeon
AATGCAACAGGTTTAACCTGTGTATTACATACAATATTGAGGATGGAGCCTATCAGCACGGTTCTGGCAGAGGACAGGGTCATCGTCCCAGCTCATAATGATGCAAACAGCCTCTACCAGGACGGTTACGGCTCATTGTCGACCGAGGAGAGGCCCCTGACCCTCAACGCCTTCGAGGCACTTTACCTAGTCGAGAGGAGGAGGATAGCAGTCGTCGACGAGGAAACGCGCAGGCGGCTAGTCTTCCAAGAGCTCCTCTCCAGGCTCTCCAAGGGCAACCCTGACACCTGGACGCGGTACATCGTCTACAGGGACCTGAGGGAGAGGGGCTTCGTCGCCCGCGCTGGATCCGACTCCAACGCCGACCTCCTGGTCTATGAGAGGGGTATGTACGGCAAGAGGCCCCCCAAGTACCAGATCTACACGCTGTGGGAAGGCCTGCGGACACCCATCTCCTGCCTCAGCGAGGTCCTCGACTCAGCTGTGGAGGATGAACGGATCCTCAGGCTGGCCGTGGTCGACAGGAGGGGCGAGGTGGTGTACTACACCCTCTCAGAGATGGACTTCGAGAAACAATCCTAGACGTACTCTAGGAGCTCCTCCAGCTTCACCTTTGTCTGCTCGGCGGTGGACATATCCCGGACGGCGACGCAGCCCTCAGCCAGCTCGCGCTCGCCGACGATGACGACCTTGGAGACGCCCCTGGTGTTAGCATTGTCGAGCTGCTTTCTCATCCCCCTGCTCAAGAGGTCCATCTCAGTGGATACGCCCGCGCGCCTAAGCTGCTGGGCCACCTCGATGGCTCTGGGCCTCACTGACTCAGATGCTGAGACGACGTAGACCCGGGGGGCGAGGTTAAGGTCTTCAAAGACCCCGGTCCTCTCCAGGAGGGCCACCAGCCTGTCGGGGCCCAGGGAGACGCCGGTCATGGGGGTGGGTTCGCCCCCGAAGATCTCGATGAGCTTATCGTATCTCCCTCCGCCGGCGATGCTGCCCTCGTTCTCGAAGCCCTCTGCGTAGACCTCGAAGACGGGGCCGGTGTAGTAGTCCAGCCCCCTTGCGAGGCCCAGGTCGACCACTATGTCCCCCGTTATACCATAGCCTTCTGCGTAATCAACGATGGAGGACAGGGCTTCGCAGGCGTCGAGCCCCTTCTTGATTCCTTCAACCAGCTCCTTGGCTTTGCCGATCACTTCGCTAGGCGCTCCTTTAATCGAGGTTAGGTCGAGGAGCCTCTGTGAGCTCTCCCTCGAGGCACCGATCTTGTCCAGCTCCTCTAGGACGCCCTCATCCCCGATCTTGTCCCTCTTGTCGACGGCCCTGAACGCGTCCATGTACCTTTCCTTGGGTATCCCGGAGATCTCCACGAGGACTTCTAGGAGCCTCCTGTCATTGAGCCTGATCTTGAAACCTTTGAACCCGATGGCCTTCAGGCTGTCGACAGCGACGGCCAGGACCTCGGTGTCCGCGATTGGGTCGGCGACGCCTACGACGTCCACGTCCGCCTGCCAGAACTCCCTCCACCTCATGTCGGAGGGGCGCTCGTACCTCCAGACGGGGCCGATGGCGTACCTCTTGAAGGGCTTGGGTAGCTCCCGATGTGTCGCGACTACTCTCGCCAGGGAGGCGGTCCACTCGAATCTGAGGCCCAGCTCCCTGTCCGACTTGTCCTTGAAATAGTAGATCTGGTTGACGGCGTCCTCACCGCTCTTCTTCTTGAGCATGTCCCAGCTCTCGAAGGCCGGCGTGCCCATGGGCCCATATCCGTAGTTCTGGAACACTGTCCTGATCTGGTCTATGACCCAGTTGCGCTTCAGCATCTCCGCTGGGAGGAAGTCCCTCGTCCCTCTTGGTGTTTGAAACATCTTCTACACTCCTATGAAGGGTGTCGATTGAAGGATGGTCCTCACGAGGGGATAAATGTAGTCATATATAGGTGAATTAGGCTGACCTGTGTCTAAAAACGATACAGGCTCTATGATTGAAAAAGTAAACCTGATTTTATCTAGGGATGTGTCAGGCTGTCTGTTGATGAACGCAGCCGCCTCTGGTGAATATTATCCCTCACTTGACACCACTTCTAAAGGGTAACTTATGTGTTCATATTAACATTTCTGAAAAAACGGGCATAGCGTCAGGTATCGGCATTCAAGCGAGGGAGGTCTCCACCCTCTCCTTGCCCTTCCCCGGGTTCTTCCTCTTGAGCCTGATCTCCCCTATCTCCTTCGTGTCCCGGACGTGGGTCCCAGCGCAGTGCATCTCAAGGTCGGCACACCTCCAGATCCTTATACCGGGTAGGCTGGGATCGGAGTCTATCCTTATCTCGTGCCCCTCTGCGAGGAAGGCGTTCGTCGACTCCTCAACTTCCTTGAGGGTCTCAGCTGGGAGCCTTCCCTCGTAGGAGTAGTCGGCCCTGTCCTTCTTGTCGTCCACGAAGGAGCCGAGTCTCTCCAGGTGGCCCATCCTGGCCCAGAGGAAGTGCTCCATGATGTGGGCGGCCGAGTGGAGTCTCATGATCCTGTGACGCCTGTCCCAGTCGACCTCGCCCTCGATCTTGCTGCCTACTCTGAAGGGAGGAGTGGAGGCTAGTAGGTGGCTTATGACTCCGTCTTCTATCTGGGTGTCAACGACATCCAACCCGCCGATCCGGCCAGTGTCTCCCGCCTGTCCGCCGCTTTCCGGGTAGAAGGCTGTGCGGTCGAGGACGACATCGTTCCCGTTGACAGCCATGACCTCTGCTACAAATTTCGTGAGGTACGGGTCTTCGTCGTAGAGCTTCACTGTCGGTTTCATCGACTGAATGCCCCTCTGAGGAACGGGTAGAGCTCGTCCACCTGCTCTTGGACCATCGTCTGGTAGTACTGGTACATTATGCTGACGCAGAGGAGGGCCCCCATGCCCGAGCCGAAGACGTTCAGGAACTCCGACAGAGCCGCCAGCATCCCAATGATGAACCCACCTATCACCGTGATGGTGGGGATGTACCTGTTCAACAATGCTACCAGAGGCCTCCTGCTGCGCCTGAAGCCGGGCACCTGCATGCCGGATGACAGGAGCTGATCGGCCATGTTCTCAGCGCCCAAGCCCCCTATCTCCAGCCAGGTCAGCGAGAACAGGACGCAGATGGCCACAACTATCAGGAGGTACACCAGGGCACGGATGGGCTCGTTTACCACCCCTCCGAGGGAGCCCGGGGAGGTCGTGTAGTAGACCAATCCGCCCGTGGGCCGTCCTGTCGTGGCGTTGAATGTGCCGAACATGTTCAGCAGCGTGTTCCCGTTGTCGGGGTTCCACCGCGACCACACCAGCTGGCTCACCATCTGCACGAAGCCGAAGAGGGTGTAGGTCAGTATCACGGGGATGTTCGAGACATAGAGGAGCTTGATGGGCATCTTCCCCCTGAACCCCCTGAAGGAGGCGTGGGATATGGGGAGCTCCACTCTCATCCCCTCTACGTAGACCACGAAGGCGAAGACCGCTATCGTGGTCAGGAGTCCGATCATGTCAGGGTCTACAGGTCTGTAGAACCAGTTGAGCACGGGGTCGCCTCTCATGATCCCCTCGAAGAACGCCCAGATGGCCCCTATTCGCTTACCGTCGGTTGCTGATGGGTAGAGGTTGAAGGAGCTTATCCAGATCGTCTTGGTTATCCCAGCGACGATGAACAGGCTTATTCCGCTGCCTATCCCCCAGCCCTTCTGCACCATCTCGTCGAGCATCATGAGGACGAATCCCGCTATGAAGAGCTGTCCGAAGATTATGACTGCGGTGCTCAATGTGAGCTGTCCGTACTGACCTGTGAAGATGTAGGCCGCTGATTGGAAGGCTATCATTAGGAAGGAGAATATCTTGCTAACCGTCGTGAAGAGGGCCCTGTCCTCCGGGTTCGTGTTGTCGAAACCTATGAGATCTGAGCCAGCGAGGAGCTGAATGATCAGGCCCGCCGTGACGATGGGGCCTATCCCAAGCTCTAGCAGCGTCCCTGCGGTTGAGGCGAATATCACCCTGTAGGCGGCTAGCTGCTGCGCTTGAGACTGGCTGACGTTGACGCCGTATAGGGGAGTCTCCGCCATGATGAGGTAGCAGATGAGGGCGATGCCGGTCCACATGAGCTTCCGGTTGAAGCTAACCTTACGCTCAGGGGTCTTAACCTCTGGAATGAAGGGAGCTATCGGCCTGAAGAACTCTAGGAACCGACCCATCCAGATCACTCAATCTCTACGATGTGTCCTCCGGCAGCCTCAATCTTCTCAAGGGCCCTGGAGGAATACTCAGGAATCTTAACGGCCAAGGGAACGCGTAGCTTCCCCCTTCCAAGGAGCTTCTCGTAACCCAGCTCCTCAAGGTCGAGGTCCAGAGTGTCCGCCCCACCGACCTCCAAACCCAGCGTGTTTTGAGCCAGATTCTCCAGGTCGCCTATGTTGATTGTGACAGCCCTGGGCTCAAGGGATGACGGTGGCTTGAAACCTACGCTTGTGTACCTATCGGGCTCGTACTTCACTGTGCGGATCCAGAAGTGCTTCCGTCCGCCCGCTCTGCCCTTACCGCCTCTCATCCCGCTCTTACGGTGCTGACCAACCTGTCCCCATCCGCAGTACCTTGAACCACGCTGTTTACGCGACTTCCTCAGTTTGTGGGGCATTTCGTTTACCGTCCGTATTGAAGGAACATGAAC
>CAYONH010000149.1:0-4658 GCA_964405275.1 uncultured Candidatus Bathyarchaeia archaeon
GTAATAATGAACCGGAGGATGAAAAGTAGATTCCACTATGCACTTGGCGCACGCGACATAGTCAATGAAGAAAAAAGGTATGCAAAGAAATGCTTGAAAGTATAGTACAGGAACCCTTCCTCGTCTTGCTCCTATCTATAACATTTATAAATATAATTTTAATCGCAAAGGTCATTGCAGGTAGGAATAGACCAATTCTCTTCAGGGCCGCAGGTACATATCCAAACGATCTAACCACAGTCATCCCCGTAGAGAATGAAATTCAAATCGAAACAGGCTCAGAACAGCTACAGCAAGTAGAAAAACAGATGCCTCAGGATCCGGTTTCTTTCAAATCAGATAGTATAAATCGTGTAGTGAACGATGTGAAACAAATGCAGGGATGTAATTACTGCGTGGCTTTTTATAATGTCGGCACAGCGATCTGTCCTAATTGTGGGAGTCTTTTACACCTGAATCTTCAACTTGAAAAAGTAAAGGCTGTTTGACTTTTACGTGCGCGTATTTTTATTGGGCCTTCCGTGCTCCAAGTAAAGTTCAATGCGATTTGAACTAGTACGAAACCAAGTTTCAGAACATACGTGAACCTGCTTGAGATTATCTGCGCGCTAGTTGATTAATTAAGTCTGACCGTCAAAGTTACGAATCCATTCGGTGTGGAGGTTGAGACTTGACCCAGAGGTATTCCATCCATATCTCTCACGCGTATTGTTAGAGGATTAGCTGAATTATCGAGTTTAAATGCGGTTATGGTTACGTTGGCTTCACTTTCTTGAGGCCATACGAATAGGTGTTCCTTTCTTCCCATGCCTTTTAGGAAGATTTCATCGCTGTTCGTGATTGTTGCGTTCCAGTTGCTGTGGTAGTCAATGCTAATGTAGAAGTATTGGTTTTGATCGTTATATAGGGTGCCTGAAAGGTTGATTGCTATCGTTAATGCTAGAACTAGTGGTACTAGGATGAGAACGGTTTTTACTGCAGAGTTTTTCAACTTTATATTTGTTGTTGAATCCTAGTTTTATCTTTTATTCACTCTTGAAAGGTATGAGTGAACGGTTAGAAAAAACTTGTTTCATTGTGTGCGCACGGCAACGTAGATCGCATTCGCGCGCAGTTCATATTATCAGGCTGTAGTTCCAAATGCAGGCGGACAGCCTTATAATGCCATGCACAATCGGGAAAGACAGTATGCATCTAGAGTAGTCCTCCTTCGAAAAACGGATGATAAGAAACGGAACCGCAATACCGAGCATGACTATGGCTAGGTTTACTGTAAGCCACATCCCATTGGCCATAAGTTCACGTGTAACGGGGTTTGATTCACATAGGTTTTCATATGTTAGGCCGATGTGGGTGGAGATGTAGTCGCCTAGTGTTCCCAGGGCTAGTATGCTGTATGAAAGGAGTTCCACCCAGGTTCTAGTACTCGTCTGTATGGTTGATCCCATGATGGAAGGGTTTTGTAATCGATTTTTTAAGACTTTAGTTACATTGGTTATGGAGCCTCTGTTAATAATGAAGTTAGGGAGATGGAGGGGCCATGCGCGCGCGTCGCAGCTACCCTCAGAGCCTTCCTAATCCACAGCTTCCCTCCAGGGTTCCAGTCTGCCATGTCCGCACTCCTATCGGTACTGACTGTAATATGGGTCCTGCTGGGAGTGGCCCTGGAACAGAGACCTCCCCTCCTCCACCTGCATCCTGCCCTTCGCGTAGACCCTCTCGATCCCGAGGTTCTCGACGCTGTCGGCGATCACGATGTCGGCGTCGTATCCGTCTCTGATCATTCCCTTCTTGTCGTCTATCCCCAGTATCCTGGCCGGGTTCGTTGTGACCATCTTCAACGCCTCGCTGAACGGGGCCACCTTGTTGTTCACGATGTCTCGGATCTCCCGGCGGTTGAAGTCCAGGGGGGCTATGTACATGCCGACCTGTCTCCCGTCCTCGTCCCTGATGGGCATGGGGACGTTTCCGTCCGAGGAGACGGTGATGTTCTCGATGTCGCATCCGGCTTTGAGCATCCTCTTGACGGCGTACTCGACCTTGCGTCCCGTCAAGGTCCCCTCCTCCTTCCTCATCAGCGAGCTTAGGTCGACGACCCCGCCATGCTTCACGTAGTCGATGCCCTGCTCGATGACGTCGGGGTTGAACCTGTTGACGTGGGTCGGGACGACGTGCTGAGGGTTCAAGCCGGTCCTCTCGACCATCTCCAGCATAACGTCCATCCTCGTGGGGTTCCGTCCGACGTGGACGTGGGTGATCACCCCCTTCTTAGCCATGCCAGCGCCTATGCGGACCTCGCTGGCCACCGCGGCGAGGTCCCTCCAGGTGTGGTGGGCGGTCGTGGGGTCGGATATCGCCGTCTTGATGCCCTTAACCTTCTCGATGAGGTAGAGGTCCTTCCTGATGCTCCCGGTGAGGGTGGGCGGAGGGATCTTGAAGCAGCCGGTGAGCATGTAGCTGGTTATCCCCATCATCTCGAGCTCCAGGGTCTTGATGTAGAGCTTCTCCAGGCTTCTGACCCAGATGCTGCCACCCTGGACCCCCACCGTCGTGGTTATCCCCGACTCGACGATGTCCCGCCAGTCGATGTCGAATGTGCGCCCCACGGGGCCCTGGCCGTCATCGGCGCCCGTGGAGTGGATGTGGATGTCTACGAACCCTGGGTAGGCGATCTTGCCATGGGCGTCTACTATCTGGCAGTCGTAGCCCCCGGGGGGGTCGAGGTCCTTCCCGACCTGGGCGATCTTCCTCCCGGCGATGAGGATATCTCTCACTCCCAGCCTCTCGGGGGCGTAGACCTCAGCCCCTCTGATAAGCTTGAACATGGTTTCAGGTACTCGTATGTTATAGAAAAAGAGGGGAGTCTACTTCGGCGTGGGTATCCACCACTCCCTGCCCCGTGGCGTCTCGACGTACTCCGGCCATCTGATGTCCAGGGGCGGGGCGAGGTCGGGTGGTAGCAGGGGTGGGACCCACTTGGTTCCTCCGACTCCTCCCCCGGTTCTCTCGTCGAACTCGGCTTTGGCCTTGGCGAGGAGCTCGGGCTTGGTGAGGAGGTCGATGAGGCATCCGGCGATGATCTTCCCCCCCGTGAAGATGGCGGGGTCGATGGTGGTGCGTTCCCCTGTCATGGCCAGGGCCTCCCCGAGGCTGAGCTCCCCTGTCTTCATCCAGCCTATTATCTTCTACAGAACATTCCAGCCCCGATAACCTATAAATCATATATCAGTTTTATACCGGGATTAAACCGTATTAAACCCGACTTTCGTTCGTACTGTCGGTGTTTAAATTTCCTAAAATGGTACCATTATTTCGCACGAGCGTACGATTTGAGGAGGTTTATGTTGGCGTTGTCTGATACAGCGCGCGCACAGCAGTGTGCAGGTTGTTTAGTTGCTGTTACATTCTGACTGATTGCGCGCGCTGGTGAATATGTGAGAGTTAGCGGTGGTGTGGGTTTGTGTAGAGAAGGCTCTAACGGTATAAGAGTGAATCCGCCGAGCGATTTGTTATATATTAGTTAAAATTAAGGTAAGTACATGGACTCTAAGACTATAGTTATCGGTTTAGTGGTCGGTTTACTGTTTGGGGGCGGAGGAATCTACGCGGTAACATCCCAGCAGCAGTCTTCGCTCCAGGATGAGATTGCTTCGCTAGAGATTGAGGTGGATATGTTGCCGGATCTCGAGCAGATTATAAGTACGTTAACCGTTGAAAAAATATCTTTACAGAGTCAGATCACACCCTTGGAAGCTGAGATCACATACTTGGAAGCTGAGATCACACCCTTGCAAGCTGAGATCACATCGTTACAAGGAGAGGTAGCCCAAGTCTCCACCCTGGAGCAAACTTTGAATACATTATCAGACGAGAAAACGGCGCTGGAGACGACGGTGACTACGCTGAACACCCAGTTAGAGGAGTTGACGGCGATGGTCAGCCAGTTAGAGAATACTAGTCAAGAGCAGGAAACAACTATCGAGGATCTGCAGGCGTTAAACCTGGAGCTGATGGACAAGATTCCCACATATCCTAGCGGCTGGAATAGGGTAGTCACTGCTTCGGGTCAGGGTCTCGACACGTGGGGAAGTGAATTATTCTATGTTCCTAACGAGCAGATACGTGTAACGTGGCAGTCTGATTCAGGGTGGAATTTTGTGAGACTCTATAAAAACGGTGCTATTTCCTGGACACATACTTGGAGTCTCCGTGATGGAGAAGTTGCGTATGTAACATCCCTCACTGCGGACAGATACTATGTAACCTTCGATCCAGATGGATCAATGTTCCCACCAGCGGCTAGGTGGACCCTGACCGTTGACGTTTGGGCCCCATGATATTTGCGCGCGCAACCACTTCAGTCTCTTTGAGCTCCATGAACTCCGTCCATAGCTTCATAATCTCCTTCCGGTTGGCCACCGTCGCCGTCAACAGGATCAGGTCCATCACTGACAGGATCTCGGCGTAGATCATGGCCGCCATCTCGCTGGACCAGGTAGGCCAGAGCTCGTCGAACGCCTCCTGGAGGTTGTCGTCCTTCAGGGCTGCCCGGAACTGGTCCCGCATTTTCTTCATGTAATCTTGGATTCGGGTCCTCTTACTTCCCTTCGTGATACGACCCATATCGAACATCCCAAGATCTCCGCAATCATAAATGA
>CAYONH010000150.1:0-4650 GCA_964405275.1 uncultured Candidatus Bathyarchaeia archaeon
GCCTGCCATCTCCAGTGTGGCTGTAGACCCATCTCCTGTCCAGCTCACAGAACCCTATGTCAGAGGCACCGTAGTAGATGCCTGCTTTCTTGATTACAGAGGCCGCTTCTTCCTGGGTGCCTTCCCATTTGGGTATCTCCTCAGGCTTGACAGTGGCTCCAAGGGGCCTCCACGAGTAGAATCCTTGATTCATGTTTCCTCTTCCTGAGTGGGAGGCCAACGCCACAGTGAGGGCCGCGTCGCTGAAGGAGTAGTCGATGAGGGAGAATCCGGGCAACCCCTGTCTCATCTTCTCCACTTTCTTGTCAACATTCGAATAGCTTCTCTCACCGGTGCTCAGCACCCTCTTGAAAGCGGTATTCGCTAAATGAAACCTTTCGTACTCCCCTTTGGATGGGTAGATATCATCGAAGCTTCGAGGCATAGAATCAACACTCGGTAGAATGAAGACGTGTTAATATAATATTTTTTCAAGAAAGAGGTGGAGGGGAGTCCCTCCTATATCCGCACCTTGCTTAGATCCGTGAGGTTGTTGATCCTTTCCTCGACGTGCATCTGTATCTTGTCCACCTCGTCATCGCCTAGATGCCTGAAACGCCTCTGACCCGCAAGATACTCTCTAACGGGGATCCTCTCCTTCGGCTCGATGGTGAAGGCGAGCTTTCCTCCCTCAATCTCGTATAGAGGGAATATTCCGCTCTTCACGGCGTCTCTCGCTATCTTGACGGTTTTAGCGGGGTCGTATCCCCACCCTGTTGGACATGGAGCCAGAACGTGGATGTACCTGTATCCCGTCATGCCGAGGGCTTTCTTTACCTTCTGCCTCAGATCGTTGGGGTACGCAGGAGAGACCGTGGCTACATAGGGTGGGTGATGTACAGCTACGATCAACGGGAGTTCTTTCTTCCATTCGACATGCCCCCGGGGACTTGTCGTCGTCGCTGCGCCGTACGGACTGAGGGTGCTCTTCTGGTTACCAGTGTTCATGTACGCCTCGTTATCCATGCAGAAGAAGACCATGTTGTCGTTCCGCTGTGCACAGGCGGAGACCTGACCGAGGCTGATATCGCTAACCGACCCGTCTCCCCCCATGGCGATCACAGGGATGTGGTCTCGCCCCGTTGCCTTCAATGCCCCAGCTATGCCCGCCGCGCCGGCGCCCCCACCGCCACTGAAATGGAGAGTGATCTTTGGCACGGGGAGCATGGTGGTGCTGTATCCTGCGCATACACCCGAACCGTGGAGAATGATATTGGGTCCTGTCGTCTCGAAGATGAGCTTCTCGGCTAGACTTCCGCCACAGCCACCGCAGGCTTTATTCCCCTTAATCCTTAGGTCCGTCATAGTCAATCCTCCTTCAATCCCACCCATTCAACCTCGTACTCGACCCTGCCTGTTTCAGCCGTCTTCAGTACCTGATCGCAGCAATATCTGATGTTGTCAGGCACCACGTCTCTTCCACCGAGTCCAGTGATGAAGCTGACGAGCTTAGGGTGCTCATCCATGTTCACGATCGCTCTACCGGCCTCGATGGCCCCCACGCCTCCTCCGCTTGACCCAAGGCTGAAGTTCCTATCGACGACTCCAATCGCCTTCACCCTGGACGCGATTTCCTGGACCTCCCGGACCGGGTAGGGCCTGAAGCTCCTTATCTTCACCAGCCCGATCTTGCGTCCTTTGTCCCTGTACTCGTCTATTACCACCCTTGAGGTTCCCGTGATAGCCCCCATCGTGAAGAGGAGAGCCTCGGCGTCCTCGGTCCTGTACTCCTCGATGGCGCCACCATAGTACCGTCCAAATGCGTCACCGTAGTCCTTGTCTATCTTTTCTATCAATCCTAGGCTGTCCTGGAGTATGTTCTCCATCTGAAGCCTTATCTCAAGCTGATGGCCACCCTTGGGCCCCGCTACGCCGACCTCGCGTGGGTCGTCCGGGTCAAGGTAGATATACTTGTGCTTGTAAGGCGGCAGGAACGCGTCCACATTCTCCTGCTCTGGGACCTCGACAGGAGTGGCTGTGTGGCTTGTGGTATACCCGTCGTAGCAGACCATGACCGGGAGATAGACGTTCTCGTCCTCCGCTAATCTGTAGGCCTGAATAATCATGTCCAGTGCCTCCTGAGGGCTCTCGCAGTATAGCTGAAGCCACCCAATGTCCCGCTGCTGAAGGCTGTCTCCCTGCTCGGCCTGTAATGTCCCCGGGGCACTGATGCCGCGATTGACGACAGCCATCACGATGGGGAGTCTGAACCCGGCCGCCATCCAGAGCACCTCCGTCATGTACGCGATCCCCTGGCTGCATGAGGCGGTGAACGCACGTCCGCCCGCCGCCGAAGCCCCGATGCACTGGCTCATGCTGCTGTGCTCGGACTCGACCCGCTGGTAGAAGCAGTTGCCCAGCTCGTCGTTGCTGTGCATTCGCGCTAGGTGCTGTACCAGGGGTGTCTGTGGGGTGATGGGGAAAGCCGCAATGAAATCTGCTCTACTGAGTTTTACCCCGTGTGCTGCCGCCTCGTTTCCTTCAAGGAACTTGACCTCACCCATCTTCACCCCTCCTTCTCCATATCTATGGCCTGACTTGGGCACTCCTCGGCGCAGACACCGCAGCCTTTGCAGTAATCATAGTCGATACTCACCTTCCCGTCTCTGAGCTCCGCCACCCCGTCGGGACAGTAGGTCACACACAATCCACATCGGGTACATTTACCATCGTCAACGACTGGTCTGATGGCCCTCCAGTTACCAGTCTGGGCGCCCTTGACAGATGGATCAGCGACGAATGTTGCTGGAGGCAGCTTCCCCCAGTTTTTCCTGTACAATATACCACCTAGATTTCATAATCAATGTTAGAACCGTTATAAAAGACAGCACGTGAATTAGCAGATGTTTAATATTGTTTAGACACAGGTAACTGGAAGTGACAGACATGAAGGAGATCAGAATCCACGGAAGAGGCGGACAGGGAGCAGTCACAGCAGCAAAGCTACTGGGGGAAGCCGTGATAAGCGAGGGAAAATGGGCGTGGAAATCTGCCTTCTATGGCGGGGAGAGAAGAGGAGCACCAGTCCAGGCCTTCGTTCGAATAGACGATAAGCCCATCCGTGAAACCCATCAGGTCATCGAACCGGACTGCTTACTCATCATCGACCCTACACTACCAGAGGTCTTGGACACCACATCCGGGCTCAGAGAACCGGGGATCGTAGTCTACAACACTACAAAAAAGCCCGAGGAGGTGAAGTTCGCCCCTGGCTCCAAGGTTGCCACCCTCGATGCATTGACCATCAGCAACGATCTTTTCGGCGCAAGATCGATCCCGATAGTGAACACAAGTATGCTGGGAGCCCTGGTGAAGGCCACGGGCTACCTTGAACTGGACAGCCTGTTTGAACCCATCATGAAGGCCTTCCCGGGAAGTAACGGTGAGAAGAACATTCAAGCTGTCAAACTGGGCTACGAAAAGACCAGCATCTAGCGCGCCGATTATTATACGCAGTATTTTAAGCGTAAACCCCAATACCATGACGTTGATTGCATTTGAGTGGAAAGACGATTCTAATGGAGAACGCCGATTACCTGGTGCGGGACTACTCCACCATCGAGAAAAAGGCCTCGGTCGTCGTTGAGGGAAAACTGATCGTTGGGGTCGGAAAATCCAACGTCCTCAAGAGAGAGCACACCGTTGACGAGACCATCGACATGAGCGGAAAGGTCCTGATGCCCGGGCTGATAAACTGTCACACCCACACAGCCGAGACCATGTATCGGGGCAGAGGCCACGACTTCGAGTTCCCCGACTGGATGAACCACCTAGTCTACCCCGTCAACCAGGTCATGGAGGAGGAGGAAGAGGACCTGTTCTACTACCTCGCCCAGCTCAGCGCCATGGAGGCGATCGCCAGCGGGACAACCGCGTTCATCGACAACTCCGTCAACTTCACCAAGAGGCACGTGATCAGCGTCGCCAGGGCCATGGAGGACATGGGATTCAGGGGAGCCGTCTCCAAGGACGCCGTGGACAGCTCCCCCATGGACAGAGGCTTCACGGGACCACTCGAGGATGAACTGAAGGCGGAGGAGGAGTTCCTCAAGACCTGGCAGGGGGAGGGAAGCGAGTTGGTCCAGGCATGGGTCGGACCAAACGGCACCGCAAAGAAGCCAAATGGGGGCGCAACGGATGAGCTCCTCGTCAGACTGAAGGAGCTGGCCAACAGATACGACACTCACCTCCACATCCACCTCGCTGGCACTAAATGGGAGATAGAGAACGTCAGGAAGAAAACGGGTTTCGTGGGCAGCATAGCCATGGCCCACAACCTGGGGATACTGGACGAGAGGACAAGCCTAGCCCATTGCATCTGGCTCGACGAGTCCGAGATAGATATACTAGCCGAGACGGGGGCACAGCCGGTCCACTGCCCGAGCTGTAACCAGATCTGTGCAATAGGGGTGATGCCGCTTGTACAGATGATTGAAAAAGGGGTGGAGTCGGCTCTGGGAACGGACGGTGCACCCCAGAACGACAGCTTGGATATGATCAGGGACATGAGGCAGACGGTTCTCCTGCAGCGTATCACTCATATGGACGCAGACATCGTGAGCCACAAGTATGCATTCAAAATGGCTACAGAGAACGGAGCCAGAGTCCTTG
>CAYONH010000151.1:0-4649 GCA_964405275.1 uncultured Candidatus Bathyarchaeia archaeon
ATCCAGATCAGCGACGAGTTCGCCAACGTCAGAGGCTCCGAGTCGACGGGCGCCTCCTCTACCCTCAGGACGGCTACGTCAGAGTAGGGATCTGAGCCGATGACGGTGGCCACGGTCCAGGAGCCATCGTAGTAACCGATGTTCGCCTCCTCCGCCCCATCCACGACGTGATGGTTGGTCACGATGTAGTTCCTGCTCTTCCACATGAAGCCGGAGCCCTGCGCGGCCGTAGTCGTTATCTTAACCACGGAGGCCTTCCGGGCCTCGTAGACGTTCGAAGGGGTCCTCTCGATGCTGTCCTCCACCCTCTCGTCGATGGCTGAGATTTCGGCGCTCAGCGACTCCAGTTCGTCACGCAGGCTCGAGTTGAAGCCGGATATTTCCCCGGTCACGTCCTCGAGGGTCGCTTCAAGGGATGACAGCTCCTTGAGGCTCTCCTGGATGCCCGCCTCGAGACCATCCAGCCTGTCAGCTACCTCCTCCTCGACTTCCGAGACGTCTCCCTGAAGGCTCGTCATCTCGTCTTGGAGGCCGTTTAGACTGGAGGCGACTATGTCGAGATCGTCCCTCAGCTCTGAGATGTTCTCCAGGGTGGCGTACTGCTCCTTCTGCAGGTCGATGTGGTTGAACAGAAGGTAGGTGTTCGCACCCGAGATGACCACTGCGATGATGACTAAGACGGTTAGGATCTGGTTTTGTCGCTGAGACATTGAGATCTAACTGTTTTCGTCCGGTATTAACCTTATTTCAAGGTATCAGGGGAAGGGAGTGCTCCTCGGGTTAATATAGACGCCGTTAAGCATCACCCCCTCCAGTGACGACCTGATCGCGGAGATCTCCTCCAGGGGGTCCTCCCTGAGGAAGATGAGGTCTGCGCACTTGCCCTCCTCCACCGTGCCAAGCCTGTCCTCGACACTCACGCTCCTGGCGGCGTTCAACGTCCCCGCCTGGACGGCCTGCTCTGGGGTCATTCCCCACTCCACCATGTACTCCAGGTCCCGGGGGTTGTCGCCGAAGAGGTTGTCGGGCATCCCAGCGTCAGTGCCCATGGCGAGGGTCACCCCCCTCCTCAGGGCCTTCCTGAAGTTGGGCTCCGTCTCCTCCCAGATCCCCGTGGTGATTATCCTGGCGTGGACGCCCCCCTCGTCCAGGTGCTCAAGGTGGCCGCAGAAGGTCTTCAGCGTGGGCATGAGGATCATGTCTCTCTCCTTCATGGTGTCTATGTGCCCGTCGGTGAGAGTCTGGCCGTGGACTATTACGTCCGCCCCGGCCTCGATGGCGTTTGAGATGCCCTCCTCGCCGTAGCAGTGGGCGTGGACCTTCTTCCCACACTTGTGCGCCTCCTCCGAGCAGGCCCTCATCTCATCCACGGTGAGCTGGGGGTGACGGGGGCCGGTGTGGGGGCTTGAGATGGCCCCAGTGGCGCCGAGCTTGATGAAGTCGGCCCCGTGGTACATTAACAGGCCCCTGGCGACCTTCCGGGCGGAGTCAGCCCCGTTGACCTCAAGCCTGAGGCCAGGCTTCTTGCTCCTGCCGCCGGTCATGGTGATCATCTCACCGCTGACGAACATCCTGGGCCCTAAGGCGACGCCGCCATTGATGGCGTTCCTCACCGCGAAGGCGACGTTCCTGATCCCTCCAGCGTCCGCCAGGGAGGTCACACCCGACATCAGGGCCTTCCTTGCGTTCTCCATCCCCCTGACGGCCTGGTACTCATCCGACCTCTCCTCGGGATCCGGCTTCGCCCCGTACCTTACGTGGACGTGGGCGTCGAAGAGCCCGGGCATGACGTACATGTCCGACAGGTCCAGGGAGTCAGCGTAGCTCCCCTCAAGCCCCGATGAGGTTACCTCCCTTATAACGCCCCCGAGGACCCCCAGCTCCACGCCCTCGATGACCCTGCCGTCTCCGACGATGAGCTTTCCTACACTGAGCCCGACGCTTGCACCGACCTTCATTTCATCTGGAAAGGGGAGCACAGTAGGATAAAACATGTCGGGCGTCCGGTTGAGGGGTTTAAAGATAAATACTGTTAGACCACCTTTCATGCGATTATTATGTCCGAGTTCGATGTTCTCATCAAGAACGCTCAGATCGTCGACGGCTCCGGGAAGGCTCCCTACAGGGGCTCCATCGGCGTGAAGGGCGGGAAGGTCGCCGTGCTGGGTGACGTGAAGGGCGACGCCGTGAAGACGGTGGACGCCAAGGGGCTCTACGCTTCGCCCGGGTTCATAGACGCCCACAGCCACGGCGACGGCTCCATCCTGTTCTACCCGCTGTGCAACAACTACGTTATGCAGGGGGTTACCACCTTCATCGGGGGCCAGTGCGGGGGCTCCCCGGCGCCCGTGGGGGAGATGAGCGGCCTCCCCGGGCTGACCCGTGACTACCTCCAGGAGCTTGAGCCCCACAAGTATTACCCGGAGAAGACGATCTTCCCCGTCGAGGAGGTGAAGGCCCTGATGCAGGAGAAGTTCGGCTGGAGCATAAGCTGGAAGACTATGGGGGACTGGTTCAAGGTCGTGGAGGACAAGGGGGTCTCCATGAACTGCTCGCCCCTGGTGGGCCACGGCACCGTCCGCCTCAAGGTGCTGGGCAACGACTACAAGCGCCACAGCACCGAGGAGGAGCAGGCCGAGATGGAGGCCCTCATCAGGGAGGCCCTGGACGAGGGCTGCATCGGCCTGAGCAGCGGCCTCGACTACGACCCCAGCGTCTGGGCCCACATGGACGAGGTCAACCGCCACGTCGCCGTCCTCAAGGAGTACAAGAACGCCGTCTACGCCCCCCACTGGAGGCGGACGGGGCGGAGGAGGGACGTCAAGTTCGGGGACACTCGGAGCAACAAGGTGGACGGCCTCCTGGAGTCCATCAACACATGCAGAGTTACAGGGGTTCCCACCCATCTGGCCCACCTGACGCCGGGTTGGAGGATGGTGCCTGAGGGGAACGACATGATGGAGGAGATGAACATGAAGGCCACACTGAGGTTCATCGACGACGCACGGGAGGAGGGGCTGGAGCTCACATACGACTCGATGCCCTGGTTCCTCTTCGGCGGCTTCAGCGTGATGCCCTACCTGAGCAGCCTCCTCACCCCCTGGCTCAGGGAGCAGGGGAGCAGGGAGAAGTTCAGCGAGTGGCTGAAGGTCCCCGACTACAGGAAGGAGGTTCAGGACGCAATCTCAGGGGGCAAGTGGTTCATCAGGCTCGCCTACAACCCCAACACCAACCCCCAGTGGGCTGAGAACATCTGGGTAGTGAAGCACAGGTCTCCGGGCTGTGATGGCAAGAACGTCGCCCAGGTCGCCGGGGAGCGGGAGAAGGGGCTGATGGAGACCTACTTCGACCTCATCTGCGAGGACCCCGACGGAAGGGGTGTGGCGGTGGGCGTCGCTGAGAGCGGCAACTTCCCGTGGAAGCCCTACAGGGCGCTGTTCTTCCAGCACCCGGCGGGCTGCCTGAGCCTAGACCAGTCGGTGGTGGACCACACGCGGCAGCAGGAGACGCCTCCATACTCGATGCCGGGCCTGAATCCGTTCAGCGCCTTCCCCGGGTTCCTGATAAAGTTCGTCAGGGAGATGAAGATATTCACCCTGGAGCAGGCCATCAGCAAGATCTCCACGACGGCGGCTGAGCAGCACAACCTCAAGACAAAGGGCAAGATACTGCCAGGATATGATGCCGACATCACCGTCTTCGATCTGGACGGGCTGAAGATCACAGGAGACGCTGTGGAGCCCCGGAGGTACCCGGAGGGCTTCGAGTACGTCTACGTCAACGGTGAGGCTGTGGTCGAGAAAGGGAAGCACACGGGGGCCACGCCGGGGAAGATCGTGAAGAGGGCCGCTTGACCCCTCCCACCCTTTTTTCATGGCTACGTGCAGTTTTTCGGGGAGGTCTCTCCTTGGAGCCATCGGTGTCTGGGTTCGATGGTTCTCCGTTACTGCGCCGAGTATTTAGTTGACTTGGATGACCGATTAAAAGGGTGGAGGGGGGTTCATCCCATGTACTTTCTCGCTATCAGGCCGATGACCACTAGTGCCACTGCCCCGACTGCGATGGCGGAAGTCCATGGGAACGATTGCTGGCTCGGCTGCTCCGGCTCAGTGACCGTGAAGCTCCCGGTCAGGCTCTCTATTTCGGCGGTGTGGGTTCCGACCCCCATCGACACGCTGAAGGAGACGGTCATTTCGGCTCCGCCTTCGAGGGTCAAAGACTTGTCATCCGTCACCGATCCGTCAAGCTTCAGCTCCACCGTGTGGCTTCCCTCCTCCTCCCCGATGTTGCTGACGCGGACTAAGATGGTGACCTCGCCGCCCTCCTCCACCTCGTCCGGAGCGATTGAGAGATCGGATATTTCGAACTCCGCCGGCTGTAGGACGTTGAAGGTGCCGGTCAGGGCTCCAACCCCCACTCCGTGGCTGCCCGGGTCGTCCTCCACGATGGTGAAGGAGACGACTGTCGAGGCGCTGGGCTCCAGCGTGACGTTGAAACCTTCGTACTCATCCCCGTCGACCTTCAGGACGACCATGTGTGAGCCCTCGACCTCCCCTATGTTGGCCACATTCACGGTCACGGTCACCTCCTCTCCTACCGAGACGTCGCCCGGGGATGCCTCCAGTTCGGAGAGCACGAACTCCGCTGGC
>CAYONH010000152.1:0-4612 GCA_964405275.1 uncultured Candidatus Bathyarchaeia archaeon
AGCGTGACCCTGCTGAACGTGGAGGTCCTGTCGAGGAACTCCTTGACCTCCCCGACGGCTTCACACGCGTATGAGGCCAGATCGATCTTCAGGCGCTCCACCGCCCAGATGAACATCAGCATGAAGCATGTGTTCAGGGACCCCACGAAGGCGTCCTCGGGTGTGAGGACCTCCGACTCGCCGTGGAGGGCCGCGGGCGCCGAGAAGGGCATCACGGCACCGTTGCTGCCGCTAAGCTGCCCCCTGTGGCCGCATACCCATTCTACTTTAGTGGAATATTCAGGCATCCTGGGCCTCCTTGATGGCGTCCACCCTCTCCACGATCTCCCCTGCAACCTCAGCCACCACGGCCATATCCTCAGCTTTGAGAAGCCTCCTTGAGGCAGGGGGGTCCCAGCCGCGTTCCTCAAGGATGAGTTCAACGTCCACCGTGGCCGCGGTCTTCCCGCTATACCTCTCGATGGCCTTGGAGGCGCAGAGCTTATGGCAGCCTTCGACCGCCACGGTCGGGAACTGCTGGGCGAACATCCTCTCCCCCGAGTCGCCGGCGAGGAACAGGGGGAGGCAGATGGTGACGGTCTCACCGGCCTTGAGGTCCTCGAGTACCCTCCTGGTGGCTATCCTGCTCAGCGTCCCCAGGCTGCAGCACTCACCGCTGCATGAGACCACGCCGACCTTGGGCTTAATCAGGACCCTCACCTCCCAATTCGTCGACCTTCACTGCGATCCTCTCCGCCAGCATCTCCGCGAGCTTCGTCCCATCTTCGTCCAGGAACGTGACCTGCCTGGGCCTGAGACCCCTGTTCTCACGGAGGAGGTCCATCACCCTGAAGTGGGCGGCGATCCTGCCGCCGGCGATCTCGATGTTCTTCCTCGCGCACTCCAGGGGGCAGCCGTCGACGGCGATGCATTCGCTCTCCCTGATCTGCTCCGTCGCCTCCTCGTCCCCCATGACCAGCAGTGAGAGGCAGTTCGTGTCGGCCCTCCCCTTCCTGAGCTCGTCTACGACCCTGAACGTGGCGTCCCTCCCGATGGTGCCGAAGGGCTTGCCGATGCCGCTGCAGGGGATGATCAGAATAGGTCTCTCGTTCAAACCTGGCTCACCTCACTTGACGAGGCCCCCGCCTCCTCCTTCATCAGCTCGAAGTACTCCTCGGGGGAGAGGAGCGCCTCCAGGTCCCCACGGTTCACGGGCTCCACCCGGGCCACCCAGCCCTCCCCGTAGGGGTCCTCGTTCATCAGCTCGGGCCTCTCATTGAGCTCCTGGTTGGCCTCCACCACCTCGCAGTCGAAGGGGGCGGACACCTCGAGGGCGGCCTTGATGGTCTCATAGAGAGCGACGGGATCCCCCGCCTCGACGACTCCCTCAGTGGGAAGGAGCTCAATGAAGACGATGTCACCGTCCTTCCTCTGCGCGTAGTCGGTGATGCCCAGTGAGCAGCCCCGCTCGCCCACATCGACCCAGACGTGGTCCCTCGAGTACCTGAGCCCCCTCTTCACCCTCAGAACAAACTTGTCGACGGTCGCATCCAGGAACTCCGCGCTCATGCCGGCACCTCCTCAGCAACCTCAGGCGTGCCCCAGAAGCCCCTGTCCCTAAGCCTTTTCCCGAGATAGACGAGGGTGAGCATGACGGGCACCTCCCAGAAGAGGCCCATCGTGGTCCCGAGGGCCGCCTGGGAGCCGAGGCCGTATAGGCTGATGGCGGTCGCGATGGCGATCTCGAAGTGGCTTGAGGAGCCGATAATGACAGTGATTATCCCCTCCCTGTACCGGAGCCCGGCCAGCTTCGTTATCAGCAGGTTGGCCCCCACGACGACGAAGAACCCGACGAGGAGGGGGATGGAGATGAGCACCATGAGGTCGGGGTGCTTCAGCAGGACGTCGCCGTTGAGTGAGAAGAGCACGATGAGCGTCGTCAGCAGCGCCAGCATCGAGATCCTGCCCACGGCGGGTCTGTAGACATCCTGGAACCAGGGCTCACCCCTGGAGCTGATGAGATACCTCTTCGAGAAGTAGCCGAGCACAATGGGCAGGCCTATGAAGACTAGCACGGAGATGAACAGCATCACGCGGTCTATGGGAATGTTCTGGACCCCCGTGAGAAGGGAGACCACGGGCGCGTAGAGCACCATGATGGTGACGGTGTTCAGGCTGGTGGTGATGAAGTTCTGCTCCTGGTTGCCTTCGGCCATGGTCCCCCAGACGAGCACCATCGCCGTGCAGGGGCTCGAGCCCAGCAGGATCAGGGAGACTATGAGCTGGTCGTGCCCCTTCAGGAACGTGTTAGCGAGGACCACAGTCACCACGGGGGCGATGATCCAGTTGGAGAAAAGGGTCAGCAGGATGGGCTTGGGGTTCCTCGCAAGATTCCTCAGCTCCTCCAGCCTGAGGTTGAGGAGAGCCGGGTACATCATCAGGAAAAGGCAGATGCCGATGGGGACCGATATGCCCCTCACCTGCCAGCTGTCTATCGCCAGGCTGAGCCCGGGCAGATACTGGGACAGAACGAGACCGACGACCATGCAGAGGCCCACCCAGATAGCCAGGTACCTCTCGAAAAATCCGAGACTCTTCTCCTCGTCCGACATTCTTGATCTTCTCCTCGACTTCCTTGAACGTGAACATATAAACATATATAAATGTGTTTATGCGTTCTTCCCGTGGATAGGAGAACCATGGGAGAAGTACATAGACAACTGAATGAGCTGCTGGAGACCCAGTACTGCGACGCAGAGGACGCAGTAGAGCACGGGTCACGCCTCAAGGACCTGGCGGACACCTTCCTCAGGGAGTTCGACCTGAATGCCGAAGCCCGGGTCCACGGCGCCCTCTCCGACGTGAACCGCCTCAAGATACTGAAGCTCCTCGGGTTCAGGGAGATGTGCGTCTGCGAGCTCACCGCCGCCCTGGACATGAACCAGCCCAACCTGTCATACCACATAAAGAAGCTCGAGAACGCAGGGCTGGTGAGAAGCGAGAAGAGGGGGAAGTGGGTCTACTACTCCATCCACGGCTGATGGGATCCTGATTCCAGAAAGCGTCGCATCGAGACACCAACCCCATCATACCAGATGCATGGGCCCCAGGGTCAGCATTATTAACGTAGGCGACGGATAGGCATGGCGGGTAACCCATGGGAAGCGCCTTCGTCGTCACGACATCCTCAGGCTTCGAGGGGGAGGCCAGGCGGGAGATCTTGAAGCTACTGCCCTCCTCAGAGGTGAGGAAGCTGTTCTTCAAGGGGAACCTCTACATGGAGTGCAGCCTGCCCGAGGAGGAGGCCGTCGAGGCGCTGAGGGAGGCGGACACCACCTACCTGGGCCGGGTCTTCCCCGTGGACGCCGAGGTGAAGATCTCAGCGGCGAAGGCCAGTGTCGATGCTATATCCGATGTGGTCTCCGGTATCGGCGACCTGGGGGAGGGGGACACGTTCCGTGTCAGTTGCACCAGGCGGGGGAGCCACGAGTTCCGAAGCAGGGACGTCGAGGTCACGGTGGGCATGAGGCTAGAGGAGGAGACCGACGCCGTCGTCGACCTCAAGAGCCCCTCGAAGACCGTTGTAGTCCAGATCTTCCAGGACCTTGCCTACGTCGGGGTCACCCCGTCCGTCAACCTGCTGGTGAAGGAGATCAAGCGGTTCAGGAAGTACGCCAAGGGTGAGAGGCCCTTCACACGGGCCGAGTTCAAGATAAGGGAGGCCATCAAGGCCTTCGACCTGGAGGTCACCAACGATTTCAGGGTTCTAGACGTCGGTGCCGCACCGGGCGGATGGACGAAGGTCCTCGCGGGGATGGCCAGGAGGGTCGTCGCCGTGGACCCGGCGGACCTCCACCCCTCGGTCGAGGAGATGTCCAACGTCACCCACCTCAGGTGCAGGGCCGAGGACCTCCCCGAGGACATCGGCATGTTCGACCTCATCATGAACGACATGAACATCTCGCCCACGGAGTCGGCTGAGATAATGAACGCCCTGGCGGAGCTACTCAGGGAGGGCGGGGCCGCCATCATGACCGTCAAGTTCGTCACGAGGGAGCGCAGGAGGCATACGCGCGAGGCGGTTGGAATCCTGGAGGAGGCATACACGGATTTCAGGGTCAAGAGACTCCCCCACAACAGGAACGAGACAACCGTCTATATGCATAAGAAATCATGAGTAGAGCGGTATCTCACCTGTTCTCCTCGCAGATGATGAAAAAATCTCAGCCTCTTGCTCAGAGATGGGCTCCGAAGAACGCCTTCAGCCTCTCCTCGATGGGTTTACCCATGGCGTAGACGTTGTGCTCAACCTCTGTGAACAGCTCCAGATCCACCTTTCCCCCTGCCCTCCTGAGGGCCTCGGCGAGGGGGACGGCGTTGGTCTCCGCAGGGATGTTCGCGTCCCTCGACCCGTGGTAGATGGCGGTCCAAGGGAGGGGCGTGCCGGGCTTTAGCGACTGGATCCTCGGCATCGGATCGTGGGGCTTGATCTTGGCGATGGCCTCCTCGTCCGACGTCTCCTCCGGGATGCCGTACGCGTTGAGGCATGGGGGCTTGAACTTCTGCTCCCGGATCACTGCCGTGAGGTTCGCTACGGCCTGCATCACCGCCACGGCATTCACCTTCCCCGCAA
>CAYONH010000153.1:0-4582 GCA_964405275.1 uncultured Candidatus Bathyarchaeia archaeon
CTCGCCTCCTCGTGCTTCTCGAGCTTGATGAGGGTCTCGCCCAGCGTGACGAGGGTCCTGCTTATCTGATCTTTGCCTTCCATATCCTTCTGGATGGTCAGAGCGTCACGCAGACGCCTCTCCGCCTCCTCAAGTTCACCCATCTCGAAGAGGCATATACCCAGATAGCCTAGAACGAGGCAGGCACGCTCGATGTCACCGCGCTCCTCGTGTGTTTGGAAGGCTCTCTCTAGGTAAGGCCTACCCTTCTGGTGCTCACCTGTCTCGACCAGCGAGATCCCCAGATAGTGTGTCAGCTCCGTCCTGACCCCTGCATCGTCGGACCCTGTGTACTCCTCGAGGGCCTCCTCCAGGTACTTTGAGCACTCCCCGTAGCTCCGAGTATGATATGCGGCCACCCCTATCTTTCCCAATGTCTCAGCGAGGGCGCTTCTGTCCTCGGCTTCCCTCAGTTTTATCAGAGCCTCTTCGAGTAGGGGTTTCGCCTCCGCGTATTCCCCGAGGCCTATCATGGTGTCCCCGAGCTTAAGCAGGGTCTCGAGGCTGCCTCCCTCCTCTATCTCGCCCTGAGCCTCGAGGGCCTCTTTGAGGATCGTCTTCGCCTTGTACGGCTTCTCTCCCTGGGTGTATGCGGTTCCAAGCAGGAGCAGCGTCTCGATGAGGGCCTCCCTCTCCCCCGTCTCCCTGTACAGGTTGGATGCTTCCTCCAGAAGGTGGCTGGCTCTCCTGTGCCTCCCGATCTCAAGCATCACCTTTCCGAGGCCTGATGCGGCTCTGGCGATCCCTTCGCTGTCCTCCTGCTTCCTGAAGCCCTCAAGAGCCTTCTCCAGGTTTTTCTCGGCTTCATCGGACTTGGACGCTCGAAGGTGTATCTCACCGATCTTGAGGTAGATTCCCGCTGTGTCGTCCTCACGATCAGTCTCCTCGTAGAGAGCCAAGGCCTCTTGATAGTTGGTGATAGCTCCCTCGTAGTCCTCAAGCTCCTCATTCAGTCTGCCGAGGTTGCTGAGTGAGTTCGCCACTCCCTCCGTGTTCCCAAGCTTCTTAAACTCCTTCAAGCTCTTCTCCAGGCTAGTTTTCGCTGGTTTGTGGAAGCCCAGACGGCTGTCAGTGACACCGAGGTTGTACAGGGACCAGGCCATACCCTCGGAATCCTTTAGGGATTCCTGGATCTCGGACGCCTCCTTGAGGTGTTTCTTCGCCGTTTTGTACTTCTCTAGCTCGCACAGGGTGACGCCGAGGTTGTAGAGTGTCCCAGCCATGGCGGGCTGATCCTCGTACTTTCTCTGGATCTTCAGCGCCTGATCCAGGAGCGTCTTGGCCTTCTTGTAGTTCTCAAGCTCGCTGTGGATGACGCCGAGGTTGTACTTCGCCTTCGCTACGTTCTCCTCATCACCGAGCTCTTCGTATATCTTGATGGCCGCTTTGAAGCGTTTCTCCGCCTTCTTGTAATCGCTATGTTCGCTGAGGATGGCCCCTATGTCGTTACACGTGTTGGCTAGTTCCTTCCGCTTGTAGTACTCCTCGTAGATCTTAGCCGCTTCTTCCAAGCATTGCAGAGCTGCCTGGTAGTCCCCAAGCCTATCATTGACATCGCCGAGAGCAGCTGTGCAATCTGCGATGGCCTCTTTATCGTTGAACTCCCTCAGCAGCGCCAGGGCCTCGTCGAGATGTGTCTTACCCTTCTTGAGGTCGCCCTGCCCGACATAGATTCTACCAAGATAGTATAGGGCCTTGGAGACCTCCTTCTTCTCATCAAGATCTCTGTACAGCGTCAGAGCCTTGCTGAGGTACTTCTCAGCCTCGGAGACCTTGTCGAGTCTCGTCAAGACTGCTCCCAGGTAGAGCTGTGTCCTAGCCAGGCCATCCTTCTCTCCTGAAGCCTTGTAGCTATCGTAGGCCTGTAACAGGTGTCGTCTAGCCTTCTCATAGTCGTTTGACTGATACAGGACGACTCCGAGGTAGCTGTGGCTCCCGACGATGCCTGTTTCGTCCTCCATCTCGGTGTACTTCTTGAGAACCTCATCGAACCGGGGTTTTGCGTCCTTGTACCTCCCCATCTTGGTCAGCAGTGTGCCGAGGAGGAACTTGGAGTCGACTATGCCCTTCTCGTCCTCTAACCTCTCGAAGATCTGGAGTACGAGGCGATAGAAGATCCGGGCCTCGTTATACTCCCCGATTAGCTCGAAGATCCTCCCTAGGTTGCGTATGGTCCTCGTCATCTCTCTCTTATCGTCGAGCTCCCGTCTGATCTTGAGGGCCTCTTTCAGGTGGGCCTCAGCCTGTTTGTAATCTCTCCTCTCGATATGGATCTCGCCGAGGTTGTTGAGGATCTCAGCGATCCGGACTCGTTCCTTGAGGTCCCTGAAGACCTGCAGTGCCTCCTTTAGGTGAGAGACTGCCTTATCTAACTCCCCCAGACTCTCGTTTACCTTCCCGAGGCTGTGCTGTGCGTCCCCAATTCCCGCTTGATTGTTTATCTTGCTGTAGATGGCGAGTGCATTTTCGTAGAGTTCTCTGGCTTTAACGAGGTTGCCTTCCTCGAGAACCGCTATCCTGGCCTGAGCAGTGGCAAGGAGGGCCTTAGCTTCATCAAGTTCAGTGTTACCTACATCGAGTGAACTATCCTGCTGCCTAGCCTCTGTTTGCACTGCTTTTTCCCCCGAAGCCAACGAAACGTAGCCCCTAGTCTCTATTTTTTCCGTATTCCATCGAATACAAATATAGAAAAAGAAAATGGACGAATGATATTGACCATTAATTCATGTAGTTAAACGATCTCGCAGAGCTTGGTATTCCATATTGCTTCGCGGTGATTTATTCAGGTAAAAACAGCTAATGCTTGTCTACTGGGTCGCTACGACCACGAACTCCCCTTTTTCCGCGATAACCGTTGTGATCATCAAGGCCTCTTCCCATAGCTTTGAGAAGATCTCTGAATGGCTCTCTATGATATCTGAGAGGGAGAGCAATCCCACCAGTCTATCCTCATAGGCATGGCTCGTGACCAATGGGATCTTCTTGATCTTATGCTGGAGCATTATCTTGATCGC
This sequence comes from uncultured Candidatus Bathyarchaeia archaeon, assembly GCA_964405275.1. Lineage (GTDB taxonomy): Archaea > Thermoproteota > Bathyarchaeia > TCS64 > TCS64 > BS750m-G28. The sequence goes on from CAYONH010000153.1 coordinate 3,054, forward strand.
CTCCTCGAGGGGGGCGTCCGGCCTCATCATGATCACGGGCTTCGACATGACGTCCACCACGCGCGTGCTTTCGGGGTCCAGGCCCTTGGCGACCACTCGCGAGACTACATCACAGGTCGTCAGGATCCCTGATATAGCCCCCCCAGTGAGCACTATCAGACAGCTCGTTGAGCGGCTGATCATATGTTCAGTGGCCTCTCTAACCGAGGTCTCGGAGTCGATAGTCTCCACCTTCCTAATAGTGACATCCTCGATCAAGAGTCTCATGCGACCACCAGATTTTCCCATGTGGATGGTCGGGACTTAAAATATCGATTATGGACTTGTGATACAAATTGCTTATATTGGTTTCAAACCGTGGACTTTCGATATGTTGTCAAGGCTTAAAACTTCAAAACAGTTTCTGCTCGCATTTTTAACTCAAAAATTAGGTTCCTGTGTTTGTAGTTTTGGAGACTTACACACGCCTAAATTAAACTGGATTTTCAATACTGATTAGCGATAAGGGGTGTAGTATAAATGCAGGTTGAAGCGGAAGTCGTTTCTCTTTCAATGGCAGAGCGAAGCATCGAAGAGATAGCCAAGGAATCCATCCCCAAGATAAGTGTCATCGGCGTCGGAGGCGGTGGATCTAACATCGTCTCCTGGATGAAGCGGGGGATCACCGGAGTCAGAACGTACGCCATGAACAGCGACGCACAGCACCTTAGCATATCGAAGGCGGACGAGAGGATCCTTCTAGGCTACAATACCACAGGCGGACTCGGATGCGGGGGCTTCCCCGAGCAGGGGCAGAGGGCCGCTGAGGAGAGCGCACTAGACATCGAGAAGGCGATAGGAGACGCGAACCTCGTCTTCGTGACGACGACCCTCGGTGGAGGAACTGGGACAGGAGCTTCCCCGGTGGTAGCTAGGATCTCAAAGGAGCTTGGTAACCTGACCCTTGGCGTCGTGACCATTCCCTTCGAGGTCGAGGGGACTAGGCTGGACAAGGCCAAGGACGGCTTGAAGGACCTGGTTGAGATCTGTGACTCAGTCATCGTAGTCGACAACAACAGTCTGCGAAGGGTGGCAGGCAACCTCCCGCTGAAGGAGGCCTTCGGCGTCGCCAACGAGAGGATCTCCACATTCATCAAGAACATGTCCGAGGCCCTCTCACTGCCCGGACTGATGAACTTGGACTTCGCAGACATGAACGCCATCATGAGGCAAGGCGGCATCTGTGCCATCGGCTTCGGCGAGGGCGCCGGAGACTCCAAGGTCGAAGAGGCCGTCGAGAGGGCGCTTGACTCCCAGCTCCTGGACATAGGGGACATAAGGGAGGCCAAGGGGGCACTTGTCTACATCGAGGGCGGAGAGGACATGACCTTAGAGGACGTCAACAGGGCGGGGGAACTCGTCCTGGAGAGGGTATCACCCGACGCCCGAGTCACATGGGGCGCAAGAATCACCAGCGACCTCGATGACAGGATGAAGGCGACGGTCGTGCTCGCGGGAGTGGACAGTCCCTTCCTCTCAGATTTTCCCAA
>CAYONH010000154.1:0-4581 GCA_964405275.1 uncultured Candidatus Bathyarchaeia archaeon
CCCTTCTCCTTCTCCCCGCTGTCCTTCTTCCTCTGCTGCTTCTCTACCTGCTTGAGGCTCTTCTTCTGGGGCATTTCACACTCAACATCTCGTGTGTGACTGATAAACGTGACGGGGACGCCGAGGAACGGTTTATTAGTTACCTTTTGGTAATTACCGAACAGTAACTTACCAGATGGTAAGCGAGGAAGAAAGCAATGCTGAAACTGATGCTCGTCGAGGACGAGAAGATCCTCTGGGAGATACCCCTCAACGCCCGCCAGTGGGACAGGAGGTCCCTAAGCCGGGAGTTCGATGAGATGGAGAGCGAGATGGCCCGCTTCGAGAGCCTGTTCAACGCCCTAGCCAACCAGGGAAGGATGCGCATGATGCGCTCCTTCTTCCGCACCACCGACCGCTCCATGGGATTCACGGAGCTCATGAACGAGCTGGGGATGAACCCCAAGATCGTCTCAGACTCCACGAAGCGCCTTAGGCGGTCCGGGTTCATCGAGAAGGACGACGCGGGCAGGTACAGGACGACCCGCAACGGCGAGGCCCAGTTCCTGATGATGAGCGTCGCGATGAGGCGGATGCTGGAGATCCTCGACCAACTATAGGAGATGAGAGAATGAGAATAGACGACATATTCCGAGAGATGGAAGAGCTGCAGAAGAGGATGACCGAGGACCTGTTCAAGGGATTCGGATCCATCGACTCGCTGAAGGAGAAAGCAGAATCCGGCGAGATGGAAGGCAACTGGAGCTTCGAGCCCATCGAGAGGCCCGGCATGAAGGGATTCATCGCACGGGGCTTCTTCTCGACCCCCGGGCTCAGGGAGCGCCCCCCGTTGGCACGCCCCCCACTGGACAGACCCACAGACATACTACCGCCGCTGAAGCCCAACCCAGAACAGCCCCGGGAGCCCCTCTACGACATAAGCGTGGGGAAGGACCAGCTGACCCTGTACATCGAGCTCCCCGGAGTCGACGAGAAGGACATCCAGCTGGAGACCGAGGACGGGAAGCTGAAGCTCAAGGCGGGCAGCTTCGAGACCGAGATCGACCTATCAGCCTGGGTCACAGACCCCGAGAAGAGGACGACCGAGTACAAGAACGGCGTCCTGACGGTGCTGATCCCGAAAACCGGTCTCGACGAGCAGCTGATCTAAGAACCCCTTTTTCTACGATTTTTTATCCCCTTTTTTTCGAGTACACTCTCTGCTTCCCGCAGCGCCTCCTCCGTGTCAGCGTCGAAGAGTGAGAGGAGGTCGGGGTCGATGGCCTTCAGGTCCTCCATGGGGATCATCTTGACGTGGGGGAGGTTCTGCAGTATCCTCCGGACACGCAGGTCGCCTGAGCCGTAGAGCTCCAACGCCTTCTCAAGGGACGGCTGAACTCTGTATACGGCAAGCAGGGGCTCGATCCACTCGTTGGGCCACTGGTAGACGGCCCCGTCGTATCCCTCGCCTTCTTTGAAGAGGGTCTCAACGACCTCATCTGAGATGAAGGGCATGTCGCAGGCTGCCATGAACGCGTACTCACCTTTCGCATGCTTGAGGCCCGTGATCGCTCCAACGAGGGGGGAGCCGTCGCTGTACAGGTCCACGACAAGCGTGACGTCTTCGTCAACGACCCTAGAGTAGGCCTCCCTCTGCTCATCCGAGCCGACCACGAGGAGGACCTCGTCCACCAGTTCGCCCACCCGTCGTATGACTCGGTTCACGAGGGCCTCTCCGCCCAGCTCCCTGAGGCCCTTGTCCCCGTTCATCCGGGTGGAGCGTCCCCCCGCGAGGATTATGGCGGAGCGCATTTTCAGCCTAATTTCGTCGAGGAGTATCTAAGGGTATCTCTCACGGGGCTGCGCCACTTTCACTCGCCTCTCCTACCCTCACATAACTACGTTTCCCTTATATCCCGGAAATCGGAGTTCGCGCCGAGGAGAGATAACTTGGCTGAAGTACTTGAGCCTGGGCTCCTGAAGGGAGTCGCGAGCACCACCGTCAACAAGCTCCTGAAGGCGGGCTTCACCACCGTTGAGTCCATAGCGGTCACCCCCGCCAGGGAGATAGCGGATGTCGTCGGGATGGGAAGCGACACCGCCCTGAAGGTCTGCCGCCTCGCCAGGATGCACGTAGACCCCGGGTTCATCCCCGCCCTGGAGGTGCTGGAGATGAGGAAGAGCATGCTCAAATGCACCACCAGCTCCAGCGAGCTGGATCGCATCTTCGGCGGAGGAGTCGAGACGGGCGCCATCACCGAGCTCATCGGAGAGTTCGGCTCAGGGAAGACCCAGATCTGCTTCACCCTCAGCGTCAACGCCCAGCTCCCCGTGGAGGAGGGCGGCCTCGGCGGCAACGTCTGCGCCATAGACACCGAGGGCACCTTCATGCCCGAGCGCGTCATGCAGATAGCCCAGGAGAAGGGCCTGGACCCCGAGAAGATCCTGGAGGGCATCCTCGTCGCCAGGTCCTACAACAGCGAGCACCAGGCCCTCCTCATCAGCAGCCTCCCCGAGCTCGTGGATAAGAGCAACATCAAGCTCGTCATCGTCGACAGCATGATAGGCCACTTCAGGGGCGAGTACATCGGCCGCGCCAACCTCTCCATGCGCCAGCAGAAGCTCGCCGGCTGCCTCAGCCACCTCCTCAGGGTCGCCGAGGCCTTCAACGTCGCCGTCGTCCTCACCAACCAGGTCCTAGCCACCCCGGACACCATGTACGGGGACCCCAACAAGCCGACGGGCGGCCACGTCATGGCCCACGCCTGCACCCACAGGGTCTTCCTCAGGAAGGGGAAGCAGAACACCCGCCTCGCCAGGGTCATCGACTCCCCCAGCCTCCCCGAGGAGAGGATTAGGTTCGCGATAACCGGCGCGGGCATCGTCGACGCGGAAGAGTAGGAACTACTCCCCCTTTTCAGCTAGAGAAAGGAATAGGTAATCTACTGCATGTACTTGGCGACGACCTCGTCGGTCAGCCTCTTCATGGCCTTGGTCTCGGTCGGGATGACCGCGACCCTGACGACAGCCGGCGTGAGCTCCTCGCCGGAGCCCTTCTCGACGGCCCCGATGGCCAGCTTGATGGCATCGTCGAGGGACAGGTCCTCCTTGAAGTTCTCCTCGAGATACTTGTTGGACTCCTCGGCGTTCCTGCCTAGAGCCCGAGCCCTGTAGCCCCTGTAGGAGCCGCTGGGGTCGGTGGTGAGGAGGTGGGGCCCGGTGGTGTCGACGCCTGCGAAGATCATGCTCACCCCGAAGGGCCTGATGCCCCCGTGCTGGGTGTAGACCTGGATCTGGTCGCTCAGCGTGCCCACGAGTCCCTCTACGTCGGCGGGCTCGTCGTAGAGGAACTTGTTGCTCTGGCAGAAGACCCGGCCCTTGTCGATGAGGACCCGTGCGTCGGAGCTGAGGCCGGCGATGGCTACGCCCGCGTGCTCGTCGATCTGGAATATCTTCCTGAACGTGCTGGTGTCCTCAAGGTTGCTCTCCGGGGTCTCGTTGGCCGCAAGGACCACGCCCTCCAGCGAGTGGATGCCCACGATGGGTGCCCCACGCTTCACGAGCTCCAGGGCGTACTCGACCTGGTAGAGGCGCCCCTCGGGCGAGAATATGGTTATGGCAGCGTCGTACTGGTTTCCCCTCATCAACTTTGTGACCTTCCTTGAGCTTCGATATGAAATGTAGCCAGCATATATAAACGTCATTGAGGGCGGGGGCAACAGTCAAATAGGGATTGCAGTACGTTCTCAGCGGTGTTTCTTAATTGGTGAAGACGAATAAGGATAATCTCCTGGAGATTGCGCTGCAGGGCGAGGTAACCCACACGGCGATCCCCTCCACCTACACCACCACCTGGGACAACAAGTCCCAGATGAGCCTGGGCAGGGGGGGCATCGTCTACAACGTCAAGGTGGGCGACCCCTGCTACGGCTGGGAGCTCGGCGACAACGTCGAGCCCGGGGTCTCCGCGGACGGGACGGACACCGACCGCGCCAAGGGGGGCTTCAGGAACCTATCCAACATAGGGAACAGGGTCAAGGTCCTCGGCGGAGAGGCCAAAGGGAAGTGGGGCACGGTCATCGGGAAGGTGGGGTACCTGCCCGGGAGAGGCCACCACGTGGTGATGCACTTCAAGCAGGAGGTCATAGACGACCTCACCATCGGCGACAAGGTCCAGATACGCGCCAAGGGGGCGGGGCACAAGTTCCTCGACTACCCCGGCGTGGCCATCGTCAGCTGCAGCCCGGAGCTGGTGGAGGCCTGGGGGATCGAGGAGAAGGACGGCAAGCTCCACGTGCCCGTGACCAAGGTGGTCCCCATGGACTACGTGGGCCAGGGCGCCGGGGGCTCCCCGCCTCAGGCGAGCAACTGGGACATCCAGACCCAGAGCCCCGACGCCGTGGAGTTCTGCAAGGACCTCAGGTTCGGGGACATCGTGCTCCTGGAGGACACCCTGTCCTACTACGGCAGGGGCTACTACCACGGCGCGGTGACCGTGGGCGTCGTCATCACGGGTCCCAGCAACCATATGGGCCACGGGATCGGCGTCACGACGCTCCTGTCGTGCAAGGAGGGCCAGATAGTTCCCAAGGTGGATCCGGA
>CAYONH010000155.1:0-1730 GCA_964405275.1 uncultured Candidatus Bathyarchaeia archaeon
TCGGTCTACGAGAGCTACGAGGTGAAGAAGCCCCTGTACGGCATGATGGACGAACTCGCCCCAGAGGACGTCATCCTCGCCAGCAGCACCTCTGGGCTCCTCATGACAGAGATCCAGAAAGCCATGAACTCCCACCCCGAGAGGGGCGTAGTAGCCCACCCCTGGAACCCAGCGCACCTGGTACCCCTGGTCGAACTATGCCCGGGGGAGCACACCTCGAAAAGGACATTAGAACGAACCTACGCGCTCATGGAGGACATCGGCAAGGTCCCCGTCGTCCTGAAGAAAGAGGCCCAGGGATTCATAGCCAACAGGCTCTCCGCCGCCCTCTGGAGGGAGGCACTGGACCTAGTGGACAGAGGCGTCGCCTCGGTGGAGGACGTCGATAAAGCCGTCAGAGCTGGACCCGGCATGAGATGGGCCATCATGGGACCCTATCTCACGTATCACCTCGGAGGCGGCAAAGGAGGCATCGAGTACCTGATGCGACACATCGGCGTCAAAAAGGCCGCCTGGCTAGAGACCATGGCCAAATGGACGGTGACCCCGGAGTCAGCTATAGAGAAGGCGATCAATGGCGTGGACGATATGGTGGGTGGGAAGACTCTGGAGGAGCTGGAGAGCTGGAGGGATGGACGCCTCATCTCCCTGTACAAGCTGCTGTGGGACCAGAAGAATTAGACAAAGAGAAGACTCGATATCATACGTGCGGGTAACCTGAGCATCTGCATTTACCATCACATGCGATGCCTAACTGTGAGAATGAAATAATGCGTCAACAACATATCATCGCGGGTACTTTAAGAGCGGAGACCTGTTCAAAATGTGTAAGAAAAAAGTTGTTTACCCTGTCTTAGTGCTACTAGTAACAAGTTCATTCTTTCTGCCATGCGTATTCGAAGTCGAAGTAGCTGAGATCCTAACTTGCGACGATGTAGACACCGATGCGCGTGAACCGTTGGGAGACGCCTCGGTTTTCTTCACCCATGTGAACGACGTGTTCGTATGGGTAAGAATGTCAGGCATCCAGCCAGGTCAATCTCTACGCTTCATCTGGAGCTCCTCTGGAGGTGTCATCTATGCAGATAACGAAGTGACGCTGACCACTACCAACACGGACTACTGGGACAGTATACAAATCAAAGGAAGCTGACCCGAGCAGGACCCCGGCATCTGGAGTGTAGACACCTACGTTAACGATGTCCTCGAAGATCCCATCTCCTTCGAAATAATAAACTACAACGCAGTAGTCCTACGCGAGCAGGCGCGCATCATAATCATAGAGAGCTTGAACAACTCCATTGCAACCCTAACCCAGAGCTACGTCTCAACTCAGGAGGATCTAGTGACCCCCAGCTCAGAGATCGAATCTCTATCGGAGGACTACCTCGAACTCAACGAAGACTACTCGAGCCTACAGGATAGGTACAACGAGACCAACAGCGATCTGCAGGAGTTGATGGCCACGTACAGTACAATCCAAGACGACTACGAATCTCTCTCCGCCGAATACGGGTCCAACAGCGAGGAGCTATCGTCCACACAGAGAGCCCTCAACACCACGCGAACATTGCTCTACGCGTCAACCGGCCTTGCACTCATACTCCTGATAGCATCCGCCTACCTGATGTTACAAGGCCGAAAATCCTAAACGCGCGTCAACGCCAAATGAAAACCTGATCCCAACAAGGACCACCTACTAGCCTAAAACCTCCCGGACACCCAAGTCC
>CAYONH010000155.1:1740-4563 GCA_964405275.1 uncultured Candidatus Bathyarchaeia archaeon
GATAGCATCCGCCTACCTGATGTTCCGAGGCCAGAAATCCTAAAACGCCCGCCATCGCCAAATGTAAATCTGACTTCAAACAAGAACACCCACTAGACTAGAACCTCCCGGACACATAAGTCCAAACAAAACCCCGCCATGACCCCCGAAACGATGATGAAAGACCCCCCCACCCCCCCTCTGGGACACCACTCGGAGAAACAACTAGCTAGGAACCAGATAAAGGGAAAATAGGGAAGAAATTACTGTCTCTGGCTGTAGAAGTAGTAAGCCACTATTGCTATCAGCACGAAGGCGATTATCACGTAGGTCCATGGGAACCCGGCCGGCGCCTTCTCCACCGTGAAGCTCCCCGACAGTCCTCCGACCTCCACGGTGTGGCTCCCCACCTCATCCGACGAGACCGAGAAGCTCACAGTCATCGAAGCCCCCCCGTCCAGCGTCACGGCCTTGGTGTCCTCCACAGCGCCGTCCAGCTCCAACTCGACACCGAGACCGCCGGACTCCTCGCCGACGTTGGAGACGACCACGGATACAGTCACAGTCTCATCAACTTCCACGGTGGAGGGTGAGACGGTCAGGTCTGATATCTCGAACTCTGCGGGCTCAGGCGGCTCGGGAGGCGCCCTCACTGAGAAGCTCCCCGACACGCCGTCCACTGCTACAGCGTGGCTGCCGGCGATGCTTGAGGTCACCGTGAAGCTCACGGTTGTGGATGCCCCTCCGTCAAGGGTCACGGTGCCGGAGTCTACCAATACCCCGTCCACCTTGACCTCGATGGTGTGGCTGCCGGACTCCTCGCCCACGTTGGACACGGTCATGGAGACGCTCACGTCGTCACCTGCGTCAATCTCAGGCGGTGTCACGGACAGGTCCGAGACCTCGAACTCCGCGGGCTCGGGTGGCTCAGTAATTTCAGGTATCTCAACAGTGAAGCTACTTGTAAGACCGTTGACGGCTACGGAGTACGTTGCTTCAGCTGTTTTAGACACAGTGAATGATACTGATGTGCTCGCCCCGCCTGTCAGGGTTACAGTCTCAGTGTCTTCCTCAACTGAATCCACTGTCAGGGTCACGGTGTAATTTCCGGACTCCTCGCCCACGTTTGTGACTAGCACCGAGACGGAGACGTCATCTCCGGGCTCCACCTCAGACGGTGTAACTGTCAGGTCTGAGACTTGGAAGAACGCTGCTGCCAGGATAGGCGCAATAATCGTTGGGCTGCCCGTGACCTCGTCCTCGTACATGTACGCCCATACGAAATTCTCGTCAACGTTCACTCCCGTGTTCCTGCACCTGTGCCAGGCACCGTCCATGTAGTAGAAGATAGCCAGGCTGGACTCGTTTAATCCTGAGACCTCAGCATCCGTATAATATCGCTTGACGTAGATCGGCCAAGTTATCGCGTCGGGGTCGCTCACTGCGACGTCGACGACGGTCGGAAGCGAGCCTTCTGGTAGTGGGACTCCTGGGTAGGGGTTGCTTGGATATTTGACCACTGTTACTGTAACCTCTTTAGTTGTGCTGAGGGTCACTTCAGTGTCTGCCTCCGATACGGCGTCTACCACGTAGTCCACCTCATCCGCCTCCACTCCCTCGTCGACGCCTGCCTCGGGCTCTAGGGGCAGCTCCTCGACTGTCACTATCAACGTGTCGGATCTCGTAGCCAAGCGATCATCTTTGACAGTTAGGGTAACCTTGTATGTACCCGCTGCAGAGTATGCATGGGATACGCTGGCGCCTGAACTGGTTGAGCCGTCTCCAAAGCTCCAGGAGTAGCTTATTATGTCTCCATCTGGGTCGCTTGAGCCTGAACCATCGAAGTACACCGCACGTCCTGCCAGAGCACTGCGATCTGCACCTGCCACAGAGATCGGCAGTGCATTGGGGATTATCATAGGCGGACTATAGGAGGAAGCGACCTTCACGTACTTAGAAACCCTTACTCCAGCGCCGTCATCACGCACTTGGATCTTATAGGATCCATAGGCAGCATCCGAGGGGACTTTGAATACATACGTTAACCCTCCAGAGCCATCGAAGTTATCCTGATCTGCGAGCAGTTTCGCTGAGGGGCCGTCGACTTGGACCATGGCGACTCCATTGGATGTGCCTCCGGAGACTGTGATGGTCACAGTGTCTCCACGGAGATAGGTAGACCTATCAGTAGAGATACTGATTCCTGCAAAGGCGACTGGAATGGAAACGCTGAACAGAATCAGAATTATGGTAATAAGCGTCCAGTTGCTACGTTTTATCATCTTCATGTCACCCCCACATCGAAAGCCAACTCCCATGCATCTACAGCTCTAGCTTTTCCAGTTGGAAGCCAGTCGCTCCAAAGTACTATCCTAACTTTATAATTCGAAGCTGATTGAGCGTCTAATGGTATCTGATAAAATGAACCCAGCATGTCGTTCTCTAGGTAATATAATCTATTGTCTGCAGGTGAGATTGTATCAGTGCAGGATTTGCATAGCATCGGGACACCATTAGGGTCGAAAATCGTTACAATTAACCTGAAGCTGAAGTCCGTGACCAGATTTTCGTAGCTAGGTGGTAACCAATATCTGTCGGCTGCCTCAACACTTACAACGAGGTCGAAGAGATCTCCCTGATTAAAATTTGATTTTGGAGCACCATAATTGTCTAGGGTCCTAGTGCTTGGACCTATAACTCGAGTGGCAAGATCTATGGTTGGAGCATCCCAGGCCAGCAGTGCTACGATGTATGTGTACAACGAGACCACTGTGATGATCGTGAGAAGGCTCAATGCAAACAGCTTTCGAAAATCAAGAGTAATAACTAAATCTCTACTATCTT
>CAYONH010000156.1:0-4537 GCA_964405275.1 uncultured Candidatus Bathyarchaeia archaeon
CCAGCACCAGTCATCGGGGTGAGCTGACCCGCAGCGTCCCCAACAAGCATTACGCCATCATCTACGATCCTATCAAGCATACCTGAAACTGGACACACGCCCCCATTGACAAGAAGTATCTCCGTGTCTTTGAAGCGGGGATCAGAGTCCACGAATTTCTTCAAGTAGTCTATGGCGGGTCTGTCGTTATACCTCCGGACCCCTATGCCTACGTTAGCTACTTCGCTCGACTTCGGGAAGACCCAGGCGTATCCTCCTGGGGCGATCTTCCTGCCTAAATGACACTCATTGTTCTCGGGGTCTTCAAGTTCAAGTCCCCCTAGCCTATACTGAGCACAGGGTATGACATCGGTGAACCATCTGTGGAACCCCGATCTGATCCTCACGGTGGATGCTTGACCATCGGCCCCGATGACTACTTTCGAACTGACCTCCAATGATCCGTAATCGTCGAGGGCCTTGACTCCCACTATCTCGTCACCATCTCTTATCACATCGGTCACCCTCGTGCTTGTCCTGAGCTCTGCTCCAGCCACGACCGCCCTTTCAGCTAGAGCGCTGTCGAAGGCATCTCTGTTTAGAGTGTACCCCTTCCACTTGGAGCTTGTCAAATCAACGTAGTTTTTATCGGGTGCGTAGATCCTAGCTCTGCGAATCTCTTGACATACGATGGGGGGCTTTGGCTCGAGTCCAGCGTCCTCTATCCCCTTGATATTAAGACCTTCAGCGCAGTAAACGGGTAGGCCAACCTCTGGATGCTCCTCGAGAAGAAGTACATTCACCCCATTCTCTGCAGCGGTCCTGGCAGCTAGGCTTCCGGCAGGTCCAGCGCCAACCACAACTACGTCGGAACTGATATGACGCATCCTACTCTAACATATGACGCCGGGTGCACGATATATTACCCTATCGCTCTAATACCTTTGAGGCCGCTATCTCGATGTCCCTAGCCTTGACCGTCTTGCGACCGGCGTGCTTGGCGTAATCGATGGCCTCACTTGCGACCTTGACACCGATCTCCTCAAGGGCCCTCCCTAGGGCAATGGCGCTCTCCTCACTCACCCTTGAGGCACCAGCTCTCTTGATCAGCTTATGCATCGGCGCGACTTTGATTTCAGTCATGCTAAATCCTTCTAATTCCAGTCTCTTCGCCAAATATTTAATACTTACGCCTTATTCACCCAAGAAGAATCGCTTACAGCCTCTTTCAAAAGGGGATTTCCTAAAGCGATAATGACCACTGAGAAAACCCCGGATATACGATGAGAACATCTATAATCCCGATCATATAACCCTCGAAGTAAAATGGATGGATAAATGGACACATTACGATTTAAACGAGTTATTTCTCACCGACATCGGTTTTACGAACGAATCTTGACTTCGAGCCCTTCACCCCATGGTGATAAATTTCCCATCTTAGCGGGCCATTAAAAAGTAATATTTAAAACATGGAGACGACTCCATATCAGCGCTACAACAGATAGAACAGGTGGTAAGAATAGGGAAAGTCAGGACAGAGATGATAAAGCGTATCTCCAACGAATTAGTTGATAGGTACGAGAAGAGCTTCACCATTGACTTTGAGCAGAACAAGCAATTCCTCAAGGAGATAGGACTCGACGTATCAAAAAAACTAAGGAACAAGATAGCAGGTTATGTTACGACGCTGATGAAGATAGAGCAGACTATCATAGAAGAGGATGAGTTAGAACAGCCTCAGATACTCTAGTAGTTCTGAACACTACACCTGAACGTCATAGAACGTGATTATCTCATAATCGGATATTGGATAACCCGTAATTTCATTAATTCTTCTTTTACGTGTTTTGGGGTGGACGTCGCAATGAAGAAGAGTATAAGCCTTTTAGAGATATTGGTTCGTCTTCTCTAGCTACTTTCGATAGAAGCCAAGTCTTATCAGTTCCTTTTTTAAATTCGATGAGCTTAACCCCTCGAGTTTTAATTTCTCGGTCATGGAGGCTAGACCCTCCACGATCTCCCATGGATAGATTATCCACGATTCGACTTCGGAAGCTGAAAAGTCTGGTCGGTAAGTGGTCCATGGCTTGACATGGAGAGTTGCGACCCGCACCTCCGATGCCCCTCGTTCGAGTACATGATCCCTGGCCACCCTCAGAGAGTCTCCTGTGTCTGAGACGTCATCTACAACAAGAATTGACTTGTCCGGAACATCTGCATTGAGCGGGAACACAATCTCTGGAGTGCTGCTACTTTCATTGATATCCTTATAGTATTCTATCTGGAGGCTTGCCAGCCTCTTAATACTCAGTTGATCGCAGAGGATCCGGGCTGGGTCGAATCCACCCCTGCTCACTGCGACTATCACATCGGGCACGTACACGCTTTCCTGTATCTGTCTGGCTACTTCCTCTGTCAACGACTGGACATCGTCCCAGCTCAGATGTAGTAGTTGAAGTCCTTTTTCACCCTCCAATGTTTGACGCCTCTCACGTTCTATTTTGGTTGTATCTTCCTGACATTTATTATATGCGTGATTGGAGCGGATGTATAATACATTTTATAATCCGTGGGACCATCATTGTGAACAGTCCAGAGGTTGTATCAGATGCCGAAAAGAGCACTCTTCGTGGGTAGGTTTCAGCCATTCCATTACGGACATCTTCACGCCATCGAGGCTATCCTGAAGGAGGCCGACGAGCTCCTCATAGTCGTTGGGAGCGCTCAGATGAGCCATGAGCCGGATAACCCCTTCACCGCCGGGGAGAGGCTTGAGATGATAAAATACGCCCTCGACGCGGCAGGTGTAGACAGGGACCTCTACATGCTCATCCCCATCCCTGACGCACCCGCACATCGCGTATGGGTCTCCCAGGTCGAAAGCCAGGCACCCAGATTCGACATCGTCTACACCAATCAGCCCCTCACAAGACGCCTACTCGTCGAGGCGGGATACGAGGTAAAGGGGATCAAGCTTCACGAGAGAGAAAGATACGAGGCCAGTGAGATAAGACACAGGATCCTGAAGGACGAGGACTGGAGAGATCTGGTCCCCCCCGAGGTCTACGAGTTCGTCAAGGAGATAGGGGGCGAAGAGAGGATACAGGATCTGGCGAAGTCGGACACAGTCAACAGTAGGAAATAATGGTCCAGTAGTGGTGCTCCATGCTTATTAAAGTGGACAAAGATCTGGAGACAAAGTTCCCAAGCCTATCCGCACTGGTAATGAGGTTGCAGGGAGCCAAGGTCAGACTCGAAGACCCTGAGCTTGAGGCGTTCAAAGGAGAGGTCATAGAGAGGATAAAGGGTAGATGGGCCCTGGAACAGCTCCGGGAGCATCCCGTATTCCGAGCGTACAGAGACTTCTTCTGGAGGGTCGGCGTCGACCCCACGAAGACGAGGCCCGCCTCCGAGGCCTTGATCCGGAGGGTGCTGAGGGGGCGCTCCCTGCCGCGGATAAACACATTTGTGGATGCCTACAACCTGGCTTCCATGGAGGCCGCGGTCCCACTAGCGGCCTTCGATATGGCATGGCTCTCCGGGGATCTACTCATGCGTGAGGCAATCACTGGTGAGGCGTTCCTCGGGATAGGCATGGAGAAGCCCGTCATCCTCGAGGGAGGTGAGGTCGTGGTTGAGGACGGTGAGAAGCTTGTCGCCATCTACCCGTATCGAGATGCTGAGGTGGCGAAGATCACAGTTGAAACGGAGGATGTCCTGATGCTGGTATGTGGCGTCCCGAATGTCGGCTCGGACATCCTCAATCAAGCAGAGAGGATCAGCAAAGAGTACGTGACCCGTTTCTGCGGCGGTTCCCTGGTTTGATGTGGGACATCCATTGATTCTTGTCGACGGCTCTCTGCTGGAGGGAGGTGGCCAGATTCTCCGTATGGCCATCTCATACAGTGCAGTCCTGGGTGTGCCCGTCAGGATCGTGAATATACGGGTGGGGAGGAGCCCTCCAGGGCTGAGGCCCCAGCACCTCACGACCCTGAAGGCCGTAAAAGAGATCTGCCACGGTGAGGCAGAGGGCCTTTCGGCTGGATCCATGGAGGTCAAGTTCGAACCAGGACGCCCAACGGGAGGTTCATACAGCTTTGATATTGGCACAGCGGGGAGCATTAGCCTGCTCCTCCAGTGCATAGCCCCCATCGTCTCCTTCGCAGATTCTCCTACGGAGATAAGAATTAGAGGTGGCACAGCCGTGCGGTGGTCCCCCCCGATCCGCATTCTAAGCTCTGTAGTATGGGAGGCCTTCAGGGAGATGGGGTTCACCGGGAGGCTCGCGGTTCGCAGGGAGGGGTTCTATCCTAGGGGTGGGGGGTTAGTCGATGTTTCAGTGAAACCCGTGAGTGAGCTCAGCTCGCTAAGGACTGAACCAGTGGATGGGGTTCCCAGAGTCGAAGGTGTCTCAGTCTGCGGTAGGTTGCCCCGCCACGTGGCCGAGAGGCAGGCTAGATCTGCCGAGCGTGTACTTGGACGTGCGGATATTGATTCTAAAATATCCATTGAATTGGCTGAAGGTGATATCGCGCCCCTCTCACCTGGGAGCGTC
>CAYONH010000157.1:0-4531 GCA_964405275.1 uncultured Candidatus Bathyarchaeia archaeon
TGCGCGCGCTGGTCGAGGCTTGGGGATTGCATAGTGTTCGGTTCCTATATGCGGCTCCGCTGTAGGCGTGCTTCCTGATGAAGGCGAGTGTGCGCGTATGGATTCCACGTGTAGTAGGGCGCGCATAACTATTAGTCGTATTTGGGGCCTGTCCATTCCTCTTGTTGTGGGCTGTAGAGGTTGGAGTCCCTCCATGCTGTAGGTGGCTGGGTCCCCCTCTGTTGGGGTGTTTGGGGGGTGGTGGTTTTTTCTTGTTTGTTTTTTGTTTTTGTTTGGTTTTTGGGTTTTGTTTTGTTGGTTTGGGTGCTGTTTTGCTGCTGTTTGGTTGTGGTTTTGCTTGGGGGGTCTGGGTGGTGTGGGCTGTTGGTGGCTTAGGGGGTGGGGGCTGGGTGAGGGTGGTGTTTACAGTTGTTTGGCGTATGTCTCGGGTTTGATTCTTTCTATTCCCTTGATTCTGTCGTATGCGTGTTCTGTGTTCAGTATCTTTTTGTCTTCGGGTATGGCTGTGGCGGTGTGGTATGCGTCGAGGGGGGGTTATGTCGTGTTCCTTGATGGGCATGGAGGCGGTTAGGCAGATCTCGGGGGTGAGGGGGATCCATCTGGTGTTGTCTATGTGGGATTTCGTGTTTGTGGATTGGATCGGCTCCCTCTTCAGGTCTCTGTTGAAGGACCAGAGGATGATCTCTTTGAGTGTGGCGGTGGAGGCGTACGTGTTGGGGGCTTCGTCTGAGGTGATGTGCGTCAGTGTCTTTCGGCTGCGGGTTTCAGGGGGTCGCTGTTCTTGATGTAGGCGAGGGGGAGGTCTGATTCGATGAGGGTGCGGGGTCACCTACCGTGCTTCTCTTCCTCCAGCTTCTTGGCGGTCTCCCTTTCCTCTTCCCTCATTTCGTGCACGGTTTCCCTGTCTCCGCTTTTAGGCCTTCCAGTGTCTCGAGGGGGTGTCTGGGTGCGGGTGTCACGGTGATGTGGTCTCTCGGGTCGATGTAGGTGGCTTCGTCGCCCTTCTGGATCCCGTATCTGTCGTGGAGAGGCTTCGGGATGGTTGTCTGTCCCTGCCTTGTGACCTTGGTTTCGCGCGCACGAACAACTTAATGAATACAATATTAATTTTTCATCCTTCTATTTTATAGAATCTATATAAAATGATTCTTCCTCATTTGATATAATTTAAGTTTATTTGATAAAATGAAATTGTTACAAATAAACTAAACCATTCCAATAAGTTATATACACTAGGGATAGTATTGGTTTATTCATTATTATACTAGTGGTGGTGGATTATTGTGAAATGCCCATATTGCGGCTCCGACGAGCTCATGGTGTTAGAAACAAGAGACTCGAAGGAGAACACGGTGAGAAGGCGAAGGGGATGCGCAATATGTGAGAGGCGATTCACTACCTACGAGTATATAGAGAAGATTTCGCTGATGGTGCGGAAGAAGGATGGGAGCCTTGAGAGCTTCCAAGTAGACAAAATCATCCGCGGTCTCCAGAAGGCCTGCGAGAAGAGGTGTAATACATTGGATAAGATTAGAGAAATCGCTGAGCAGGTGAGGCAGGACCTCATCGTCCAGGGTAAGGAGGAGGTACCCTCCAAAGAGATAGGCGAACTGGTCATGAAACACTTGAAGGAGATCGACCGGGTCGCATACGTTCGTTACGCATCCGTGTACAGGGAGTTCAACGAGGTAGATGATTTCCATGAAGTGATAAAGGAGGTTAAAGAATGAGGTACGTTAGGAAGAGGGACGACAAACTTGAGGAGTTCGATGGAGGTCGCATAGAGAAGGCGATCTGGAAGGCTGCCAGAGCGGTAGGCGGCAGAGGCGAGGAGCTGGCAGTCATACTGAGCTGGAGAGTTATAGCGCAGCTGGAGGAGATGTTCGGAGACGACGGTGTCTCTACGGTCGAGGGCATCCAGGACCTTGTGGAGAAGGCTTTGATCGAGGACGGTCACTCCAGGATGGCAAAGGCTTACATCCTGTACAGGAAGCAGCATCAGGATATCCGGGAGCTCGCAGCGATACTGAACCAAGATGACCTGATGGATAAATACATCATGAGGGAGGACTGGCGCGTAAGGGAGAATTCCAACATGGGTTACTCCCTACAAGGCTTGAACAACTACATTTCCTCCAACATTGTCTCAAACTACTGGTTGAACAGGATATACCCAGCAAATATTAGAGAAGCGCATATCTCAGGCGACCTGCACATCCACGACCTAGCTGTACTGGGGCCCTACTGCGTCGGCTGGGACCTCCCCGACCTACTTCTCTCGGGCTTCAAGGGGGTCTCAGGAAAGGTCGAGAGCAAGCCCGCTAGACATCTTAGACCGGCTCTGGGGCAGGTTGTAAACTTCTTCTACACGTTGCAGGGTGAGGCTGCTGGGGCTCAGGCGTTCAGCAACTTCGACTCCTATTTAGCTCCCTTCATCCGATACGACGGTCTGGGTGAAAAGGAGGTGAAACAGGCCTTCCAAGAATTTCTGTTTAACATCAATATACCCACACGGGTAGGGTTTCAGACTCCCTTCACCAACATCACCATGGACATACGTATCCCTGATTTCCTGAAGGATGAGCCTGTGATCATCGGTGGAAAGATGTGTTCTGACACGTACGGCGACTTTCAGGAGGAGATCGACATGTTCAACAGCTGTTTTGCTGAGGCCATGATTGAGGGAGACGCTAAAGGCCGGGTCTTCACGTTTCCAATAGCTACTTACAGCATAACCGATGAATTTGACTGGGAGTCAGAGGTTTCAAGGAAAATATTTGAGATGACAGCCAAGTATGGCACCCCATATTTCTCCAACTTCATCAACAGCGATATAAACCCGGAGGATGTCCGCAGCATGTGCTGCCGCCTCAGGATAGATAACAGGGAACTCAAGAAACGGGGTGGAGGTTTATTCGGCGCGAACCCCCTGACCGGCTCGATAGGCGTCGTCACGTTGAACCTGCCTCGGATTGGCTACACTCAGAAGACGGAGTATGGGTTCTTCGAGCGGATAGGCGAGTTGATGGATATCGCCAGAGACAGCCTTGAGATAAAAAGGAAGACTCTGGAGAGGTTCACTGATTCAGGGCTCTACCCCTATTCGGCCTATTACCTACGTTACGTAAAGCAAGGCCTAGGGTTATACTGGAGGAACCATTTCTCCACGATAGGACTCGTCGGCATGGCTGAGGCGATAGCTAATTTCCTCGGATCCAGCATAGCCTCCAAAGACGGATTGGCTTTCGCTGAGACGATTCTCGAATTCATGAGGAACAAGCTCTTCAGCTACCAGGAGGAGACCGGGAACATCTACAATCTGGAGGCTACTCCCGCGGAGGGAACCTCCTACCGTCTTGCTCGCATCGACAAGATGAGGCACCCGGGTATCGTCGTAGCGAACGAGGACGAGCTCAATGCGGGGATCAAGCCGTTCTACACAAACTCCTCTCAGCTCCCCGTTGATGAAACAGGGGATCTTTTTGAGGCGCTGGAACACCAGGACAGGCTTCAACCCCTCTATACAGGAGGCACGGTATTCCATATCTTCCTCGGGGAACGTCTGCCCTCTTGGAAAGCCGCTGCTACACTGGTGAAGAGGGTGGCGGAAACATCTAGGATTCCATACTTCACACTCACCCCGACGTTCAGCATCTGCCCCAGCCACGGATACATCACGGGAGAGCACCGTGAATGCCCGACTTGCGGGGAGAAGTGTGAAGTCTACTCCAGGGTTGTGGGCTACCTGAGACCTGTCAACCAGTGGAATGACGGGAAAAAGGCCGAGTTCAGCAGGCGTCAGACCTTCGAGCAAGCCATAAAGGTAACTAAAGGGCTAACGGCATGAAGTTCGGAGGGATCCAGAAAACAAGCCTCATCGATTTCCCAGACAAGATAGCCACGGTTCTCTTCACCCCCGGCTGCAACCTCCGCTGCCCCTACTGTCACAACTGGAGAATCATCCTTGACCCGACCGGCCCCTTTCTATCAGAGAAAGATACACTCCAGATCCTGGAGGGCCGAAGGCGGTTTGTTGACGCAGTCGTCATCACCGGTGGCGAGCCTACGATACACGCGGATCTTCCGGGGTTTTCACGCATGCTCAAGGAGCACGGTTACCTGGTTAAGCTCGATTCCAACGGGCTCCTCCCTGAAATGCTGGAAAAGTGCATCCCCCATCTGGATTATATAGCCGTCGACGTGAAGACCTCCCCCGAACTCTATCCGAAACTGAAAGCGGAGAGCATAGACGGGTTGGTGAAGACCATTGAGATGTTGAAGAGGAGCGCTGTCGACTACGAGTTCAGGTGCACCGCCGTCCCGGGCTTCGTTGACGAGGATACCGTTCCCAGAATGGGCGAGATGGTTGAGGGAGCGAAACTATTCGCGTTTCAGCAGTTCATCCCAGGCGATACCTTAGACCCTGCCTACAACTTTAAAACACCCTACACCGAGGAACGAATATCACAACTAGCTGACATCATGGCCAGCTACGTCGAGGAGGTCACCCTACGAGTCTAAAAACCGCAAA
>CAYONH010000158.1:0-4478 GCA_964405275.1 uncultured Candidatus Bathyarchaeia archaeon
GAACAGGATTAAACCGGGGTTCAAACGATTCCTGTCTCTGGATGTATGGGTTTTTATACAGGCAGATCATAGTATTGTTTGCCTTACGTAAGGTGTGCCTTATGACCATCAAAACGACGGTGAACATAGACGAGGACGTATGGGAGGAGTTCAAAAAAGCAGTTAGTACTAGGTACGGGAGCACACGCAACCTAAGCGGAGCAGTAGAGCACGCAATAAACAACTATAACACTGTGAGACTTCTCCGAAGATCGGCGAAAACGCTGGAGCTACCCCCCGCAGAGTATCCATCGAGTAGCGAAGTGGAAGAAAGAAGACCCGAGGTAGCCGTTGACTCAAGTAGCGTTCTGAGAGAGATGCGCGATGACAGGAAAACTCGTATACTTGGACAGTAGCGCCATACTAAAGAGATACCTCACAGAAGAGGGATCAGAGCTCGTTGACCTTCTATACAGGCAAGCGGAGAGGGGGGACATCACCCTAGGTTTCTCCGTATGGAACATTGGAGAAGTCATCGGGGTAATAGACAGGTACACCACCAGAGATTTACTTGAAAAAGACGAGTACCAGAAGACACTGGGTTTGTTTTACAGGGAGAGCGAGAAACACGTGAAACTCGGATCGCTGATCATTGAACCAGTTGACCACGGAGTGTTGGTCGATGCGTGGGGGCTCATCGTGAAGTACCACATCTACGTCGCTGACGCGCTTCAGCTCTCAACGGCTAGAAGACTCGAAGCCGAAGTCTTTGTATCAGCTGATACACTGTTAGCAGGTAAAGCAGGTCAAGAGAAATATCATGTAATTACGATGGATCAAGAACTAGGGAACGTCAAAGACGCTTTGAGCTCTCTATAGCTCTTGATTTTCCTGATATACTCCCTTGAAATTATGATATGAAAAGGGTCGTCAACCTGGAGGATTCTGTAACCCTGGAAGCTCACTAAGCCTTGACCCTTAAGTCATCAAACTTCGCCGAGTGGTACCCAACCATCATCCTAGAAGTGATAATAATCGGCATCCCCTTGACCCTCAAGCTATACTATTCAAGGTAGAGGAGACGTCGACCCTCTCCCTCTTGAGCGCCTCCAGCTCCCCCCTGAGCTCCTCGATGCGCCGCCTGTTGTCCACCGCCGCCGTGAGCAGCAGGAGGTCCAGGGCGGAGAGGACCTCGGCGAAGATCATCGCCCCCTGCTCGCTGGACCAGGCCGGCCAGAGCATGTCGAAGGCCCTCTGCATCTCGTCGTCCTTGAGGGCGGCCCTGTACTTCTTCTTCAGGTGGACCATGGCGTCCTGGAGGCGCCCCCTCATGGAGTCCCGGATTATCCGCCCCACAGGGACCCCTCCTCCCCGAAGTGGACGGCCAGCCCCGTCCGGGCCCTGTCCGGGTGCTTCACGGCGTAGGCCGAGGCCGGCCCTCTCCTGGACTCCCGGAGGTAGATGATGGCGTTGGCGGAGTGCCTCAGGAAGCTGCCCCCCTCCGGCAGCGGGATGGGCCTGCCCCGGTCCGACGACCGGCAGGTGGCCGCCAGCACGGCTCCCCTCTCGGTGCACGTGGCCCTCAGCCGGGAGACGACGCCGGTGAAGGCGTTTAGGGTCTCGAACCTGAGGGCGTCCTCGCCGTAGAAGAGCTTCGCAAGCTGCTGGACGGCGACCAGGGAGAAGCCGCCGTGCTCCTCGAGGAGGGCCTCCACCAGGGCTGGGGCCTTCAGGAGGTGCCTCTCCGAGAAGGCGGAGACGACGTGGATCCTGGAGAGGCTGTCGTCGATGTCGAGGCCGGAGGCGTCGATGAGGGAGATGAGGAGCTCGGGGTCCATCACCGTCCGGGAGCGGCGGTAGTTGCCGCAGAGGAGGTAGACCGCCCTGGATCCCTCCTCCCTGACGGCCTCCACCAGCAGCCGGAGGAGCAGGGTATCCGGGAGCTCGCAGCCCTCGTCCCCGTAGAAGAGGTAGAATAGGCCGGGGTCCATGCCGCCGGTGAGGCGGTCGAGCTCGGGGCTGCCCGTGGCGAGGGCGCGGTGCCCCTCCCGCCTCTGGAGGATGGTCAGGGCCGACTCGAAGGGGGGCCCGGTCTGGGCTTCTGGGGGCTGTGGAGAATCCATGGCCGTGCAGGAGGACGCGCGTCTTGACGGCTCTTAAGGCGACCGTATCTTCCCTGAGGACGGAGAAAGGTGAAAATGAGGGTTTTATTCAAGATGCTTATATGTGAGTGCGCAGTGTACTGCGCATGTATTTATATATGAGTGCGCAGTGTACTGCGCATGTATTTATATATGAGTGCGCAGTGTACTGCGCATGAGGGATGCTGAGCCTACCTACACAAAACCCTTGGTGGTTGAAGGCTGAAGCCATAGAATCCGACAGTAAAATAGTCGAGTTCCTAGAGAATCCTGTCAAATGGGAGCCTAGGATCAAGTTCGTCTTCAACATGGAAGCTGACAGCGTGTACACCCTCAGAGGACCCCGCCAAGTTGGTAAGACAACCCTCCTCAAGTTGTTGATAAGAGATTTACTACGAAGAGATGTCGATCCTAGAAAGATATTCTACTGGGCAAGCGACCTGATTGAGGGACCGAAGAGACTCGTTAACATCGTCGAAGATTTCTTGGAGCTCAACAGATTCAATGAGGAGCGTCGATACATCTTCCTTGATGAGATCTCTGCAGTGAAGGACTGGCAAAGGGGGATTAAACATCTACACGATACGGGAAGGCTCCACAATACGACCTTGATTCTTACGGGGTCCCACAGCCTCGATATTAGGAGGGCTGCAGAAAGGCTGCCAGGGCGAAGAGGCCAATCTACTGGTCCAGTTGATAAGGTGCTACTGCCGATGAAATTCGCTGAATACGTGGAGGCGCGAGATAAAGAACTGGAACGCCTCATCGACGACCTGGATCTACGTAGAGCCGACAAAAGAATAGCTTTGATCGAAGAGATGACTAAGGGGGAGATACCGCGCACACTGGATGAGCTCTCCCTGTACTCAGATAGGCTATATGCGCACTTCAATGACTACCTTATAACGGGAGGAGTCCCGCGATCCATCAACGACTACGCCAGATACGGTGAGATACGACAGGAGACGTACTCGACCTACGTTCAGGTTACGATCGGCGACATATTGAGATGGGATAAGAGAGAGATCTACATTGCACAGCTGCTCAAGAGGGTTATCGACACCCTAAGTTCCCAGGTGAGCTGGAGGAGTTTACGTAAAGGCACGGATATAGGGCATGAGACGACGGTATCAGACTACATAGATGTCTTGAAATCCAGCTTCATCCTCTGCCCCCTGTACGTTCTAGACAGGAGCAGGAGAGGCCCTAACTACAGTAAGGAGAAGAAGATTCACTTCAGAGACCCGTTCATCTTCCACGCGCTAAATGGCTGGGTTAATCAAACCCCCTCATATCCCGAGACATTGAACTTTCTATCCGGCGAGGGCAAAACCAGATTAGTGGAGTCGGTTGTCTGCGACCACCTCATAAGATTAGCCTATAACATCTATCCTACAGATGAGTTTGAGCCAACGATGAACCTCATGTACTGGAAGAGTAAAAAGAGCGAGGTGGATTTCGTTATCAAAACCAATGCTGAGTACATTCCCTTCGAAGTCAAGTATTCTTCATCCTTCACTAGAGGAGAAATAAATGGCATCTACTCGTTAACAAACGGATATCGCGATACAAATGGCATCGTTATCACAAGGGATCTAATGAGTAAAGAGAAGGGCGTGATATCAATACCCGCCCACATCTTCCTTACGCTTATTTAACCAGTGATTAGACCAAGGAAGTTGTCCATGAGGAGGTAGGCGAGCTCCCTCATCTCGGGCTCCCTCTCCCTGCACTCGTCTAGCACCTTCTCCCGGGTCTTCCCCACCGCCTCCAGCTCGGTTGGATAGGCTTTGGCCCACCTCCCCGCCTCCCGGTGGTCTATCTCAAGGTGGAAGATGACGCCCCTTACGTTCCCATGGCCGAAGGCCTGGATGGGGCAGGGCTCCCCCACCGCCAGCAGGCTTCCCCCCGGGGGGACCTCGAACATGTCGCTGTGCCAGTGGAAGACGGGGAACTCCTCGGGGAAGCCGGAGAAGAACGGGTCCTCCAGACCCTCCTCGGTGAGGCGGACCTCGTAGCCTCCGACCTCCTTCTCGGGGCTCCTCCTCACCTCGGCCCCCAGCCTCCTCGCCAGCATCTGCCCTCCGCAGCAGACCCCCAGCACGGGCTTCCCGCTCTCGATGAGCGCTCCGAGGAACTCCCACTCCCTCCTCAGGAAGTCGTGGTCGTCGACGTCGTTCGCGGAGATGGGCGTGGGGCCGACGATGAAGGCGTCGTAGAACTCCGCAGGGGGGAAGTCGTCGTCGGGCTCCAAGTCGTAGGCGTGGAAGACCGTCTGGGAGACCATGCTTTCCTTGAAGTATCTCTCGTAGAGGCCGAGGCCCTCCGTCTCGTCGTTCTGAACGATGAGGACCCTCA
>CAYONH010000159.1:0-4470 GCA_964405275.1 uncultured Candidatus Bathyarchaeia archaeon
GCGCGCGTGTATGTTAACTTCCTTTAATCGAATGGCGGGTACAGGTCCGGTTGAGTCAAAAACGCGCGCGACGTTATTAATACTAAAAATATCCAATACTCAGAAGGTGCAATAAATATCCCTTTCGGATATTCGTAGCTTTCTCGGTAATCGTAATGTCACATCTGTGATGTTCACCGCGTGGCTCTGGTGGCCATACCGTAGCCTCTTCATACTCGAGCTGGGGGCTAGAAGGAGTCACTTGGTATGCCTAGTATCCTGTCGATGGTTACTACTGGCTTAAGCTCCTGAAGGTGCGCGCAAAGGTATCATTTGTCCGATTCCTTCCTGCTGTCAAATCCACAGGAATAGCACTTCAAGTAGGCTTTTCCCGTTTGATGGTCGAATGTAGGATAGTTTAGCCCATCACATTCAGGACATTCGGGGTATTCCTTTGAAGTAATCATAAACATCTCACACTCTTGGAAGCGCGCGCGGATGGATATTTCCAATCAATACCTTTTTCTTTATTCATAGTTTTAACATTCATTTTACGATTAATAATGGTTGTTTAGGCTGTTTGTATTGCCGCTGATGGCCTTAGGGGGCCTGAGCTGAGGCAGAGCATAGCCTTCTTCGCTTGAGGGTGGAGTCGGGGATGGAGGGGTGTACTAGATGGTTTCATGTGTCTCTTGGTGTCGGGGAGGGTTTCCGCTGTGTTTGGGGTCGTCTGTCGACGGTTTTAGAGTGGTTCTTGGATTTATGTTTCTCTGGAGAGGAGCGTAAAAGCAGACACAAGCATTCCCTCTAATCAAAAAAAAATTATTGAATTAGCCTGCGCGGTCATGACTCCTGGAGCTGGGTGATCCTGATGAGCCTCCCCTCGATGAGGGCTTGGGCCACCTTCCTCCTGGCCTCCTGGAGTAGCCTACACACGGTTCCCCGGCTCATACCTATTCGCTCTCCTGCCTCCTCCTGCAACAGGTCCTCGAGGTCTACGAGCCTGAGGTCGTGGGTTCAAGTCCCATCAGGCCCGCCATATCCACTCGTCTTATAACGACAGCGGCCTGAGTAAGTAGGCGCACTTTAAAAAATTAGTTAAGGAGCGCGATTGACGAAGAAGTTAACACAGTTGAAGGTGTGACGCTACCCCTATTTTGAGTATGAAACAATCCTTCATTTTTCTCGGCGTATCCGAAACCCTCAGGTTCTATCAGCTGTATTTACCTGATCGTCGATCATGAGGGGCCTCCCCTCGACCAGGGCGGCGGTGACCTTCTGCCTCGCGCTCTGGAGCAGCCGCCAGACGGTGCCCCGGCTCACCCCCATCCTCTCTCCGGCCTCCTCCTGGGAGAGCCCCTCGAGGTCGACGAGCCTCATGGCCTCTAGCTCAGCGGGCTCGAGCATGACGGGGGGCTTCCTGCTGCCGGGCTCCGGATTGAACTCTCGGGTGGCGGCGGGCTGCCCTATGTAAACTGGCATCGGGTGTCTCCCCTGGCGGCCCCTGCGTCTCCTGCGCATCATACGGTATTCTGTGATTATGCACAATATTTATATGTTTCTTTGCATATGCACATAATTGAATCTGTGCATAAGCACGAAAAGAGATGAGAAATATGGGATATAGAGGAAGAAGAGGAAGGTACCCCGGAAACGGGCCCTTCAGAGACCTGCCACCGTACCAGAGGCCGGGACGGCTCTACGGCTACGGCAGAGGCATGGGATACGGCAGAGGATACGGATACTACGGCGCAGGCTACGGAAGGGGCTACAGCTACACCAGTCCCTACAACTGCGCCAGGTTCCCCTGGCTCCCCCGGTGGTGGTGGGCCAACCCAAAGTACGGGTCAAGCTTGCCCTACCCCCCGACGCCTGACACCAGCGCCGAGCTTGACAGGCTCCAAGCGGACAGGGCGGCTCTCGAAAGGAATATCGAGGAGATGAAGAGGCACGTCGAGGAGGGCACGACACCGACCACATGGCCCACGCAGCCCCTCCCCTACTACGGCACGGGGGCTTACGCCCCTTCGCCCGAGCAGGAGAAGACGCTCCTTGAGGAGCAGATGACGGCCATATCTTCGCAGATGGAAGCCATCAAGAAGCGCCTCGAAGAGATAAAGGTAGGGGACTGACCCCCTTGAAGGTCGCAGTCTCCTCCACGGGCCCGGACCTGGACGCAACGGTCTCCCCCCGATTCGGCAGGTGCCCGTACTTCGTCATAGTCGAGACCGCGACCATGGGATACGAGGCGATAACCAACAACAGCGCCAACAACGCAAGCGGAGCTGGGATAGCGGCAGCCCAGGAGGTCGCCAGCAGAGGGATCAACGCAGTTCTCACCGGACGCTTCGGCCCCAACGCGTCTCAGGTCCTATCCCAGGTAGGCATAAAAATGGTGACGGGGGTCGGTGGAACGGTGAGGCAGGCCGTGGAGGCTTACAAGAACGGTGGTCTCAACGAGGCGCCGTCCATCCCAGCTGGTCAAGCCCTGGGCTACGGTCGAGGTATGGGTGGAGGCCGTGGAGCTGGAGGAGGACGAGGAATGGGCCGCGGAATGGGAAGAGGCATGGGACTCCAAGCTCCCTACACAGCACCACAGCCCGCATACGAGGCGCCGCTGGCTCCGACGAGCCCTGATGAAGAGAAGGAAATGCTAAAAAGACATCTCACGGATCTTGAGGCACAGCTGAAAGAGGTCAAGAAGAGACTGGAGGAGCTTATATGACGCCCAAGGAACTGATAGCTGTCCCCACCGAGGGGGATAGAGGGATAAGGGACAGAGTATCCGGCATCTTCGCAAAGGCACCCTTTTTCACCTTCGTCGAGGTCATCGACAAACAGAGAGGGGAGATCAGCGTACATGAGAACGACGCCTCCAATCTCGCCCAGGGCACGGGACCCATAGTGATGAAGAACCTCAAGGACAGGGGCGTGGATGTCGTCCTCGCCGGCGAGGTAGGCCCAGGCGCCAAGACGATGATGGAGATGAGCGGTATAAGGCTCTGGAAGATCGAGGCCGGCACCAAAGTCTCTGAGGCAATAAGCCGTTACATTGAATCTCGAGCCTAGAAATCCTGTTCCATACAATTTTTTTAATGTCTTTAAATGAAGACATATTAACAACTTAAGCTAGCCTAAAAGGACTGCAATGGCCGTCTCATTCATCCGCGAACTCAGGGATGTCTGGAGACGGCAGAATCTGAACTGGAGGACCGTGGTCACCAGGCAGGTGTTCAACCGCTTCTTCAACCAGTTGACAATGCAGTACAGCAACATCTTCATCAGGGGTCTGGGGGCCTCGGCATTGGAGCTGGGTGCTGTGAACAGCGCCTCCGGTCTCGGCAGCACTCTCATCTCCCTGCCCCTGGGGTACTTCCAAGACAGGTACAGCATAAGGAAGATCTACCTGCTGGGGATCTCGATATTCACCCTCTCCCCCCTGCTCTTTGCCCTCGCAAACAGGTGGGAGTTCGTAATCCCGGCCATCCTCATAGCCGGGCTGTGCCAGAGGCTGGGGTCCTGCGTCGTCATATGCGACCTCTCCCTCCCCAACGAGGACAGGGCCACGGGCAAGGCCCTCTGCGAGGGCGTAGGCGCCCTTCCGACCCTCCTCTCCCCGACGGTTGCAGCCCTCTTGGTGACTATGTTCGGCGGGATGAACGTCGAGGGCATCAGGCCCCTCTACTGGATACAGTTCGCTGCGCAGGTCATATTGGTAGTCTACGCCGCCATGAGGATGGTGAAGATGGAGAGAGCACCTCGAAAGATAAAATCCATTAACCCCATCGAGGACTTCAGAGAGGTCTTCAGGAGGGGGACAGCAACGAAGCGTTGGCTACTCTTCCTCGCCACCAACTCCTTCACGATGAGCATGATAAACCCCTTCAGGTACCCCTACGCCCACGAGGTGAAGGGAGCGGGCCCCTTCGTCATCGGCGGCATTACGACCGCCATGATCCTCGCCGAAGCCCTGTTCGCCGCCCCTCTTGGGAGGGTGACCGACAGGATCGGCCGCAAGAAGATGTTCTACATCCTCACGCCCATCTACTGCCTCTCCTACGTCATCTTCGTCCTGGCCCCCTCCCCGGAGTGGCTCCTCCTCGCCGGGTTCCTCATGGGCTTCAGGATGCTCTCATACGTGGCCTACGGGGCGATGACCCCCGAGCTGGTCCCCAGGGACTGCATCGGGAGGTGGAGGGGGCTGATAGGCCTGTGCCTCGGCCTGGCGTCTATACCTGGGTCCATAGTGGGGGGTCTGATCTGGGAGAGGCTTGGACCCATGTGGGTCTTCATAATCCCGATCTTCGTGGAGCTCTTCATCCGGATGCCACTGCTTTACACGGTACCGGAGACACTGCACAACTCTAGAATGGATGCATAGTACACTCACAGGAAATCGTAAATTGATGGCGTGCGATATCTGGCCCTGCGGTGATCAAAACGAATATATGATACGTTGTTATAGGTAACGCTGTTATCTATGTCGGTGTC
>CAYONH010000160.1:0-4459 GCA_964405275.1 uncultured Candidatus Bathyarchaeia archaeon
AGGCACTGAATCCGTCCCGTGAAATATCGGAGGGTTACACGGACTTCTGGGGGATTATGGAAGGTGGCACTCAACGTCGAAGGGTTCCTGCTGCTCGTATCGGCCACCCTCTTCCTCAGCTACATCAGCAGCCTCATCTACTCCAAGACCAAGATACCCGACATTGTCTGGCTCCTCTGCCTCGGGTACGTCCTGGGTCCCGTGCTCGGCTTCTTCAGGTACGAGGACTTCATCAAGATATTCGAGTACCTCATCCTGGTCGTCGTCGCCCTCTTCTCCTTCGACACGGGGATAAACGTTAACATATCGTCGGTGATGCGGAACGTGGTCAAGGCCCTCACCCTCTCGGCGACGACATTCATCGCCATAATAGCCGTCGTCGGCTACTCAATGCACTATCTCATGCCCAGCCAGTTCCCCCTGTTCGACGGCATGCTCCTGGGGGCGATGATAGGGGGCCTCGGCGGCATCTCCGTGACCGGCATCTTGGATAGGCTGAAGACCCTGATCCCCTCCGTGGAGAAGGACGGGGTGATCCTCAACTTGGAGTCGACCCTGTCGGACACCTTCAGGCTCGTCGCCGTCTTCACACTGTACAACCTGAAGAAGATCGCGCCCTACACCATCGAGGAGGCCCTCAAGGAGATCGTCTGGGTCTTCACCATCGCCACGATCTTCGGCATCGTCATCGGACTCCTCTGGTCGGAGGTCCTCAACTTCCTCTGGGCCCGACCCTTCAACTACATAATGACCATCGCCGCCCTGTTCCCCGTCTATATTTTCTCGGAGAACTACGTCGGCAACGCCGGGGGGGCCATCACCGCCCTGGCCTTCGGCCTCGCCGTCAACAACCACAACTACCTGTACAGGGTCTTCGGGTGGAAGCGGAAGCTGAAGGTGAACAAGTTCAGGATACGGGAGTTCAACCAGGAGATCACGTTCCTCGTGAAGGCCTTCTTCTTCGTCTACATAGGCCTCATAGTCTCCCTCTCCCTGGAATACGCGATCCTCGGGGTGGGAGTGGTCGCCCTGATGCTCGCCACCAGGTACGCCGTGGCCACCGGCGTCGGGAGCCTCCTCAGGTTCTCCGTGGGCGAGAAGGTGCTCTCAAGGCTAATCTTCCTCCAGGGCACCTCGGCCCTCGTCATGTCCCAGCTCCCGAGGATATGGGACCCCGAGATGGCGGTGTTCGCTGACCCGAATATCTTCTCGGACCTCTGCTACCCGATAGTGATAATCACGTTGGTCTTCGTGTCCATACTGGGCCCTTTGATCGCAAGGCGTCAGCTACGGGACGCCTGATCCCACAACTTTCACAGCGACGCGGTGTAGACGTTCATCCTCTCCTCGTCGAGGGTGAACCGGTGCCCTGCGTCCGTCAGCCCCTTCGCTGAGAGCTTCAGCCAGCTCCCGAAGGAGCCCTCCTCCGTGTTGTCCGGGTCGATCTTCGACAGGTCGCCGTGCCCCTTGAGCCTTGCCGCCTGCATGAGGACGTTCTTCGAGGCCCAGTAGTCGAGGGCGACGGGGTCCGTGCCCGCCATGACGGTGTTCAGCCTTGAGGCCTGGCCGTAGGGACTGGATGGCCCGCTGCCTGGGTTGGCGTTGACCCATATTGCGTCCAGGACGTTCAGCGTGGGCATCCGGGTGGCGGCCATCTCTGTCCCCATCCCGCCCCTGCGGACGCTCCTGTGGGAGTCTCCGCCGGTCAGCTTGTCCGAGACCACGCCCATGTAGTGCTTGACGCTGG
Organism: uncultured Candidatus Bathyarchaeia archaeon; assembly: GCA_964405275.1. GTDB lineage: Archaea > Thermoproteota > Bathyarchaeia > TCS64 > TCS64 > BS750m-G28. Next base: position 1,748 of record CAYONH010000160.1, read on the forward strand.
CGGTGACGCCGTAGATGAAGTGGGCCTTCAGCACCGGGACATTGATGACCTTCAGCCTCTCCCCGTCGTAGCCCGAGACGTCCGGCAGCCAGACGCCGTGTCTGAAGCTGATCCGGGTGCCATGCTCCGTCTTGAACTTAGGATACGAGACCCTGAGGGCGCTGCCCCCACTCGCCCCCTCGTCGACGACATAGCCGTCCCCGTCGTCACCCATGAAGTACTCGTCCACCTTCGTCGTGGTTATCGTGTCCCAGAGGTAGGTGGAGACCCTGTGGATCCCCGAGAAGCCGTCCACCACCTTCTGGATGGATCGGGAGGTGTCCTCGGCGTTGTTCCTCTCGTAGTCCAGGCTCCCCCCGCGTCGGGTCGAGCCGTACTGGGCCTGCCCGTTGTCGGCGACCACGACCTCCCCCGCGTAGACGTCGGGGTGCTCTGTGACCGCCTTGATGATGGACTCGACGAGGTCGGTGTTCGTCCCTCCTCTCTCGTCCCACTGGGAGTTCACCTTGATGACGACCACGGCGTCCCTCGGGATGAGCCCCTCCGGCCCGGAATGCTCCCTCTCCTCCCCTGACTTGTAGAATTTCAGGCCTTTATCCGCCATGAGGCTCAGGAGGGCCTTGAAGCCTCCGTCAAGACCGCTGGTACCGGTTACGGCGAAAATGTCTGATGCCGGCTCGCTCCCAGCGCGTTTATCTTCTATCTTGAAACCTTCCATCTCTCAACCACCAATACAAGAGCGCTAAAACGGGTTGAGTTCACATGGATCCGGGAATTAATAATGGTTGACGTATCAAAGGCGGAACGAGGATTAGGCGAGGTAGACGTAGTTATAGTAGATCAGGTAAATGCCGACTGCGACGAGGACAATCCCGCTAACCCGTTGAAGCCTCTCGGTCGCCTTTGAGATCCGCCCGATCATGGCCTCCTTCGCCTTGGCGACGAGGACGCTGGTCACGATGAGAGGGAGGCCCATCCCTAGGGAGTAGACAAGGAACATCAGCACGCCGTTGAGCACCCCCCCTGCGAGGGCGTAGAAGAAGACTGAGATGAACACCGGAGCGGAGCACCCCACACCCGCGATTCCATATACTAAACCGAAAAGGTAGAGGCCCACCAACCCCTGCCTCCGGGAGGGGGATGCACCCACCTGAATGAAAGGCAGGTTGACGTGGAGGAGTGTTGCCACACCCATGGCGATCATGAGCAGCCCCGCAACGAGGCTTACCATAGGGATCACCGTCGAGAGCACGGCCCCCAGGCCCGAGGCCAACACTCCTATCAGGGAATACAGGGTCATGAGGCCGAGCGTGCAGACCAGCCCTCCCGTGACCGCCTTCACGACCGAGAAGTCCGACCCTAGATAGTACGAGATGTACCCCGGCAGGAGCGCGTAGCCGCAGGGCGAGAATATTGACAGCAGGCCAGCCGTGAAGGCGAATGCGATGCCAGCCGTGTCCACGCTCATCAGAATCGCGTTCCTCTTAGACGGATATAAAGATTTGAGGGTAGAATAGGCTAATCTCCCCTATCGAGTTGCTCTAGTCGTTGTATCGTTTCCGGTAGAACGGCGAAAGGCGCAGCATTATCATCGTCTTATCGAAGATGTCCACCCACTCATCGAACTCGGCTGAGATTGCCTTCGGGGTCAGGATACCGGCATCGAACTTCCTCCCGACCTCCCGAGCGGCCTTGGCCCGGTAGACCGAGAGGGTGCGGTCGCCTACGCGGCCCACCTCGAAGAAGTCCTCAGAGAGGAAGACGACGACGGGGACCCGTAGTGCACCCAGGATGCGGAGCTCGTCCTGGAGCTCATCTGAGGTCGCACGAGCGATCACCTTAACCGTGGCCTTCTCGCCACATGCGTCGGCTATCTTCTTCAGCATGGGCCCCGTCCTGGCGCAGTCACCGCACCAAGCCCCGGCGTAGATGAGGACGTTCAGCTCCCGACCGTACCCTTTCAGGCGGTTCAGCTGCTCCTCCGTCAGCTCCGGGGTCCTCTCCGCCCGCTCCCTCCACCTCTCAGCGAACTTGGGGTCGGCCCCATCAATGAAGGCGTCGTAGCCCTGGGCCATCTCCCAGTGGCGCTTCCAGAAGTCGCTGCGGACATCATAATATGCAGGTTTCTCGGTTAACATGACTGACGTATGAGGCTAATGGCTCCATTTATAGATTGAGTAGTAGATGTATGAGAAAATATGTAAAAAAGGATGAAAAAAGGGAGCTGTCCTACATCATGGGGGGCATGCCGCCCGGCATACCGCCAGGCATCCCGCCCATTCCACCCATGCCGCCCATACCTCCACCGGGAGGTCCTGCGCTCATCTTCGATGCCGCGATGACGTCGTCGATCTTGAGCAGCATCGTCGATGCCTCCGTGGCCGACTTTATGGCCTGGACCTTGACTGCCATGGGCTCGTAGACGTCGAGCTCAGCCATGTCGGAGACCTCGCCGTCGAAGCTGTTTACACCCGCCCATACCACGCCCTTCGTGTGCTTCGACTGCATCTCGGAGAGGGCGTCGATGGGGTCCATCCCCGCGTTCTCGGCCAGGGTGATGGGGATCACCTCGACGGCGTCTGCGAACTTGCCGATCGCGAGCCTCTCCCGGCCCGTCACGCCCTCGGCGTACTCCCTCAGCCTCCTTGCGACCTCGACCTCGGGGGCGCCTCCGCCCGCCACGATCTTGGGCTCCTGGACGACGTCCCTGAT
>CAYONH010000161.1:0-4456 GCA_964405275.1 uncultured Candidatus Bathyarchaeia archaeon
TGGCGCAGCGGGAGGGATTCGAACCCTCGAGGCTCAAAGGCCACTGGTTTTCGAGACCAGCACAATCACCGCTCTGTCACCGCTGCAACCACAAAAACAGCCGCCCACCCTAATTACCTTTACCCGACCTCAGCCGCCGAACCCCGTCCCACCCCTCAGACGCCTTCACCCGCAGCAGCTCCAACGCCTCCTCCGACGACCCCAACCTGGGACGCCCCCCAGCCACCTCACGGAGCAGGTACTCAGCCGCCCGCAGGCTCTTCCGACTCAGCTCCGAGTCCGCGAAGTCAGCTATGCTCACAATCAGCGCCTCCAACGTCTTAGGCTTCACAGGGCTCTGATCCCCATGATGCGACGCGACGACGTGGACCACCTCCATCGGGAAGCCCCGACGGTACAGCTCCGCCACCAAGAGGGTCAGGTGGTCCACCCTCTCTCCCAGGGGCGACGTCCTGAACCCCCCGCCGTCCCGCACGTACTGGTAGCACTTCATGACGTCGTGGATGAGGGCCCCGGCGATGACGACGTCCCTGTCCACAGACCCCCCGTACACCCCCTCCACCAGGTCGCACAGGGTCACGCAGAGGCGGGTCACAGCCAGCGTGTGCTGCACGAGCCCCCCCTCGTAGGCGTGGTGCACGTAGGCCCCCCCGGGGCATACCTCGAAGGGCAGCTTCTCCCCCTCCAGGTCCACGTCGGGCACCTCAAGCAGCTCCAGCACCATTCCGCGGAGCCCCTCGTCCCCTATCATCTCGGCCATAGCCAGCAGCTCGTCCATCATGCAGATTCACCGAAGCCTGAATCTGTTAACTCTGATGCCACTCCTGATAAGGTTAACCACGGGAAGGTTTATCCCCGCCCCCTTCCACCTCCTCGCATCGGGTGGATCTGATGGGGGACGCGACGGCGAGGACGGGGAACATCTACGCCGTCATGGCCGCCGCCGCCACCTGGGTCCTCGCATTCATGCTCACCCAGCCCGTCTACCCCCTCTACGTCAGGAGCCTCGGGGCGACACCCCTCCAGATAGGGATGCTCATAAGCCTCTCCAGCGCCCTCTCCCTGGTCCTCCAGATACCCCTCACCCTCGTCGCCGAGCGGGTCGGGAAAACCAGGATGCTCGTCTTCGGGCTGGTCATCGCCTCCACCGCCAACCTCCTGTACGCGTACGCGGGGAGCTTCGGCCAGCTGCCGCTCATCGTCGCCTACGCCGCGTTCACGGCGGGGTTCAACCAGCTGGCGATGTCCATCGTCTCAGACATGGCCCCCGCCTCCAGCCAGGGGGACGCCATAGGCCGCTACCTCACCTTCCTGGGGGTCGGGATGCTCCTGGGCCCCGCCCTCTGCAGCGTCCTCGTAGCCAGCCTGACCTACCAGCAGCTCTACCTCGTCTCAGCCGGCATCCCCGTGCTGGGCATAGCCCTCCTCCTAGTCTGGGCTCCCAGGGTCCCCGGCGTCACCACCAGGGTCGAGAGACCGAAAATAGGCGCACGTGAGTCCCTGGGGATGATACTCAGGAACCGGAACGTGATGCTCCTCTCCTACTGCAGGCTCTCCTTCTCCGCCGCCCAGAGCCTCTTCATGACCCTCTTCTCCATCTATGCCACGGAGGACCTGGGGATGACCGCGTCGACCGTGGCCCTGCTCTTCACGGTGAGGGGGCTCACCAACGTGCTGACGAGGTACCCGGTGGGGCGCCTCTCGGACAGGATCGGCCGGAAGAGGCCCATCATCGCCGCGTTCAGCGCGCTGACGGTGGCGTTCCTGATAACGGCGACCCAGAGGAGCACCCTGCTGCTGGGGGTGGCCATGGCCATCTACGGCCTCTCCTGGGGGACCCGGGCGGTCACGGAGTGGGCGCTCCTCACGGACCTCGTGGAGCCCGAGATCAAGACCATCTCCATGTCCTACCTGTCCAGCATCTTCGGCCTCGGATCCACCCTGGGGAGCACCCTGGCCGGGGTCCTCAGCCTCTACCTCCCCTACACGACAATATTCTTGATCGCGGCGGCGATCATCGTGCCCCCTATCCCAGTTATCTCGATGATGAAGAGGCCTGAGGTCGTAGAGGTTTAGAGCTCCGCCAGCTTGGCCCGGATTAGGGTGTGGGCCTCCTCGGGGTCGGATACGTCCCAGACGAGCTTCTCGAAGGGGCAGAAGACGATGCCGTCCTTCGCCTTGACCACATCGGTGTCCTCAAGGAACTGGTATTGGACGCCATGTTCTGATAAGATCGCTTTTGCACCACTGCTGATGACCCCAGCATGGACCTCGCAGGCCCCCATGTACAGGTTCAGAAGCGCCGCTGCCTTGCCCACGACCCGGTCCGCCGTGGTGACCCCGCTTAGATTCTCCCTGCCTATGGTGTCCATGGCCTCGATGAGGGGGGCGATGCCCCTACCAGAGCTTTGGAAGATCAGCTTGTCCTCCCTGAAGACCATAAGGTTGTTCTCGGAGTTCATCAGCTTCTTCAGGTAGCGGCTCAAAGCGATCCCTTGATCCCATCATAGGGTGGCTTTTCTACTTTACGCCGGTCCCGTGCAGCCCCTACTCCTCTTTTATCATCAGGGTGACGAGGAAAGCCGCGGCGGCGATGACGGCGAAGAAGTAGAAGACGTAGTCCATGTTGTACCTGGCAGCAAGGTATCCCGCGATGGCGGGGGCGAAGCTGCCTATGCCGTACTTGATGGCAAAGTTGACCCCGTATGTGACCCCCACGGTGTCCTTATGGCTGACGTCTCCCAGGAGGGCGTTCATGGGAGACTGGGTGATGAAGAAGGTGAAGCCCATCACCACCACCAGCAGGAGGATCACCAGGACGGAGCCCGGGGCGAGGGTGAGAGCGAAGAGGGAGACGGCGAAGACGCCGAAGCCGAAGAGGAGGATACCCCTCCGCCCCCGCTTGTCGGAGAGCTCCCCTCCCACTATCTGGGCGATGGCCCCGACGGTGTACTTCAGTGTGGAGAGCCCCCCGGCGATCATGAGGCTCACCCCCTTCACCTCGTTGATGTAGACGAGGATGAAGGCGGAGACCCCGTTCCAGAGGGCCCCGCTGAAGACCACGATGACGAAGACCAGTATCAAGTTCCGGAGGTGCTCCGTCTCGAACATCCTCCTGAGGGTGGCGACGACCCCGAGGCGGACCCCCGCTTCCTCGACTTGGAGGGCCGAGTCGACGATGACCACCTGGTCGATGACGGCCATGGCGATCCCCACGAGGCCCCACGCGAGGAATGCGTTCCTCCAGCCCAGGAAGGTGCCGAGGACCGTGGTGGTGACGAAGGAGATGGCCATCCCGACGTCCCCGCCGAGGCCCATGAACCCCATGTAGCGCCCCCGCATCTCCTCGGAGATGAGTGACATGTATGCGTACCCTGGGGGGTGGTAGAGGCTGGCCCCGACGCCGAGGAGGATCAGCCCCAGGGCGGTGAGGGGCAGGGAGTGGGAGAGGCTTACGATGATGGCGGCCAAGCCGCAGAGGGCCATGGAGGCCGCCATGATTGTCTTCTTGGAGAAGCGGTCCGCCACGAAGCCTACGGGGAGGGAGCCCCAGCCGTAGAAGAGGAAGACGAGGGTGGCGAGGTATCCGAGGGTCTCGACGCTCCCCAGCTCCCCCTTCAGCAGGGGGATGAGGGCGGGGAGCAGGACCAGGTACGCGTGCATGATCCCGTGGGACCCCGCGACGGCTATGACGCTGAGCTCTTCTCTCTTCAAGGACTTCCGTCTCCGTGTTCTTTACGAAGAATATCTAGCCCTATTTATCCTTAATCTAATTATATCAAAAATATTCGTTATGCGGCGGTCAGTTTATACGAAGATGTATGAAAAAACCCGTGGAAGACCGCCCCCGGAGCCATAGTATAAAAATGAGTCACCCTTCAGGGATGCATCAGATTCTTTAACATCCTATGCACAACCTGAATGATAGTATGGTGTCAGCAGCCAAGCTGAAGAAGCAGGTCCTCGCGGAGATAGCCGTGCAGCCTATGAGCCTCAAGGAGATAGCCGAGAAGATGGAGCTCAAGGAGAAGAGGACATACCGGCTCCTGAAGTCCCTGTTCGAGAAAGACCAGATCCAGTCCTCCCGGGACGAGGACGGCGTAAGGAGATACGCCCCAGCAGAGGAAGCCGAGTAAAAGGCTCATCCATCAACGGATAGTCAATTCTAGGTAGAACCATCGCCGTAGCAAATCGTATATTCTCATCGGTAGATGTCCACTCGGTGTAACGCTTGTTAGCCATCAAGGGTGGAAAGATTTTGACCATCACCGATGGGGTCATCGAGGGGGGCACCATCCTCATCGATGGCGGAAAGATCGTCAAGGTGGGCAAGAGGATCAAGGTACCCGAGGACGCAGAGGTCATCGACGTCACGGGGAAGGTTGTGAGGCCTGGCCTCATCGACGCCCACTGCCACATCGGAATAATCGAGGAGAAGATAGGCTGGGCCGGGGGC
>CAYONH010000162.1:0-4448 GCA_964405275.1 uncultured Candidatus Bathyarchaeia archaeon
ATGCCCAGATTCAAGCAGACAAAGGAAATCGAGAACCTGATGCACGACAAGGAGCACATCAGGAACATCGGGATCATCGCGCACATAGACCACGGTAAGACCACCATGAGCGACAGCCTCCTCGCCATGGCGGGGCTCATGGCTCCGGAGCGCGCCGGGGAGACCCGGGCCCTCGACTACCTCGAGGAGGAGCAGAGGAGGGGCATCACGATCAAGACTGCCAACATCTCCCTCATGTACGAGGAGGAGGGGCAGGACTACGTCATCAACCTCATCGACACCCCTGGGCACGTCGACTTCTCCGGGAAGGTGACCCGGGCCCTCAGGGCGCTTGACGGATGCGTCCTGCTGGTCGACGCCGTCGAGGAGTTCCAGATCATGACCGAGATCCGCCTCAGGGTCGCCCTGGATGAGCGGGTCAAGCCGGTCATGTACATCAACAAGTTCGACCGCCTCATCAAGGAGCTAAAGATGGACGCGAACGCCGTCCAGGAGAAGCTCCTCAGGGTCATAGGCCAGTTCAACGCCATCGTCCAGACCTACGGCTCCGATGAGGTGAGGAACGAGTGGACTGTGCAAGCGGCGAACGGCACCGTCGCCTTCGGCTCCGCCCTTGACAGGTGGGGATTCACACTGCCCATGCTCGCGAAGAAGGGGCTCAGCTTCACCGACATCGTCGACTTCTACAAGAACGGTGAGCTTGAGAAGCTCCAGGAGCTGCTGCCCCTCAGCGACGCAATCCTGCAGATGGCCGTACATCACATTGATCCCCCAACTAAGGCTCAGCCCTTCAGGATCCCCGCGATCTGGCAGGGAGACCTGGACAACGAGGTCGGGAAGGCAATGCTCACCCTCGATGACGACGGCCCACTCGTTATCTGCATCACCAACGTAATCATAGACCCCCAGGCAGGGGTGGTGAGCACGGGCCGTATCTTCTCAGGCACCCTCAGGAAGGGTCGAGACGTCTTCCTGATAATGGCGAAGAAGGACTACAAGATACAGCAGGTCAGCATCTACATGGGCCAGTACAGGGAGATCGTAGACGAGATCCCCTCCGGGAACCTCGTGGCCCTCCTCGGCCTTGAACAGGCGCGAGCCGGCGAGACCATCATCAGCGTCGAACATCACGAGGGCGTCATCGGCTTCGAGTCCATCAAGTACATCTCGGACCCCGTCCTCACGGTGGCCGTCGAGCCCAAGAGGCCCACCGACCTCCCGAGGCTCATCGACGCCCTCCAGAAGCTCTCGATACAGGACCCGAACCTCGTCGCCACAATCAACCAGGAGACCGGCGAGTACCTCCTATCAGGCATGGGAGAGCTCCACCTGGAGATCGCCCTGAAGGACCTCCAGAGAGATCACAGGCTCGACGTCACGGCGACGGAGCCCACCGTCGTCTACCGCGAGACCATCCAGAGCGAGGCCGGACCCTTCATGGGGAAGAGCCCCAACAAGCACAACAGGGTCTTCTTCATCGTCAGGCCCCTCGACCCCAAGATCATCGACCTCATCAGGAACGGCGAGCTCACCGAGCTGAGCTCCAGGCGCCAGCGCGAGGAGATCCTCCGCGAGAAGGCCGGATGGTCGACCAAGGAATCCAGGAACATCGTAGATGTCAGCGGAAACGCAAACATCCTCACCGACGTCACTACCGGCATCCAGGGCCTCAGAGAGGTCAGGGAGCACATCGCCGGAGGCTTCCAGTGGGCCCTCGAAACGGGACCCTACTCAGGCGAAGCACTCCAGGGGATCCACGTCGAGATGACGGATGTCAAGTTACACGAGGATCCCGTGCATAGGGGACCAGCCCAGATGATGCCCACAGCAAGGCAGGCAATGTACGCAGGCATCATGTCCGCTGAACCCACGCTCCTCGAGCCGATCTACAAGATCCAGGTGAGGATCCCCCCAGAGGAGCTGGGGAGCGTAACCGGCCTCCTCAGCCGCAAGAGGGGGAGCATCCACAACGTCGAGCAGCAGGGCCCCACAGTCACAGTCACGGGTATGATACCCGTCGCTGAGACCCTGGGCCTCTCTCAGGATATGAGGGCCGCCACGTCGGGCAGCGCCTTCTGGCAGAGCACCTTCGACCACTGGGCTCCGGTGCCAACATCGCTCGTGACGGAGGTCCTGACGAAGGTGAGGACGAGGAAGGGACTCGACCCGACCCCGCCGTCAGCCAGCCGCTACATCGTCACGGAGTAGCCCTCCCCCCAATTTTCCCGATTTTACTTCCAACTCCAGTGCCAACAGTATTATCCAGTTGAATCAGCAACCTATAGATCAGACCGGTGGGGCTCCCCATGATGTTCAGGAACGAGAGAGAGCTTCTATCAAACTCAAGCTCCGAGTCCAACCGAGCCCTCAGGAGAGACGCCCTGGAGATACTGAAGGCGGCAGTCAAGTCAGCGGACCCCGGAGAGGCGGTAAGACGCAACCTCAACGTCACGGGAGATACACTGTCATGTGGCGGCGTCGACTACGATCTAACCGGAGACACTAGGATATACGTCGTAGGAGGCGGGAAGGCAGGGGCAGCGATGGCCCTGGCCGTATGGGACCTCCTTGGGGACAGGATTGACGAGGGCTGCATCAACATCGTCGAGGGTTCAGACGCACCATCCGAGATAGGCCGCATACGCCTCAACGGGGCCTCACATCCTGTGCCCAATCAGGATGGCGTCAGGGGAGTCGAGAGTATGCTTTCCCTGACAGAGGGCGTAGGTGAAGGAGACCTCGTCATTGTGCTCATCTCGGGCGGGGGCTCCGCCCTCATGACCTATCCCGCCGAGGGTGTCGACCTCGAGGACGTGAAGGCGCTGACGCAGCTACTGCTCAGAAGCGGCGCCTCGATAGACGAGCTCAACGCAGTCAGGAAACACGTCTCCGCCCTCAAGGGAGGCCAGCTCGCTAGGAGGCTCTCCCCCGCCAGGGTCCTCGGCCTCGTTCTGTCGGACGTGGTCGGCGACCCCCTCGAAACGATAGCATCAGGTCCCACGTCGCCTGACACGACGACCTACGGAGACGCGGTCGAGGTCTTGAAGAGACATGACCTCTGGGAACGGGCCCCCCCTCCAATCGTTGACAGGCTCAACAGGGGTGTAGGGGGAGAGATAGACGAGACCCCGAAGCCCGGGGATCAGATCTTCGACAGAGTAAACAACGTCATCGTGGGGAGCAACATGACTGCACTGAGGGCCGCGGTCGAGAAGTCGGAGGACCTGGGATACCACTCGACCATAGCAACCTCAGGGTTGATTGGTGAGGCCGTGAAGGCAGGTCCATACCTGGCCGATTTCGTGAGGGAGACCATCTCATCCGATGACTCTCTGAGGAGCCCCGTGGCAGCCATATTTGGGGGCGAGACTGTGGTCACGGTCACCGGCATGGGCGTCGGAGGGAGGAACCAGGAGGTCGCACTGAGCGCAGCCCAGGGTATGGCGGGCCTGAAAGCCTTAATTGCGACCCTGGCTACCGACGGCGTCGACGGCCCCACAGAGGCGGCTGGAGCCCTCGTCGACGGAACCACGTTGAGGCGGGCCTCATCGTTGGGGCTGGACGCCTCCGATTACCTCAGGGAGAACGACTCCTACAGCTTCTTCAATGCCCTGGGGGACGCGCTGATCACGGGTCCCACGGGGACAAACGTGAACGACATCTCCGTCGCTCTCATATCCAGGACCCGTGTAGATGGAGGGTAAGGACGCTGGTCAGACCCGGATCGAGGGACCCCGAACTCATCCACGAGGAGATCCGGGATCTACTCAACGAGATCTCCTACCTGTCCACAATGGTCGTGGTCGAGGGGCCCAGGGACGTGGAGGCCCTCAGGCTCATCGGCTTCGAGGGCAGGATAGAGGTCTGCTCAAGGGTCAACGTCTCCGACTTCGATCTCGCCGAGTCCCTGAAAGGGGAGGCCTCCTCAGTCGTCCTGCTCACGGACTTCGACGAGGAGGGCCGGAGGCTCAACAGGCACCTGACCCGCCTCCTGGAGCGCAGGGGCGTGAAGGTGGAGGTGGGCCTCAGGCGCCAGTTCGGGAGGCTGATGGCTGCCCTCGGGATCTACGTCATCGAGGCGCTGGACGACGCCATCCTCAAGTAAACGCTTGGACGTGGCTGGTCTCCGTCGAAGGAGATAAATCCGACTAGTCCACTTGAGACCTGTTGGTACATATGTTCAAAGTGAAGATGGTTGATGTGGACGGAAAGAAGTTCCACGGCCTCAAGGTCGAGTTCGACGACATACCCCCCCTCCTCCTGCTCAAGGGCGGGAAGGGCTTCGTGATGTGCGGCTACCTCAACATCGAGGCGGCCGAGAAGGTCGGCTCCGCGGCCGCGATAGTCAGCGGCGTCAACAGCTTCGAGGACGTCCTCAACGCCGAGATAAAGGCTGTGACGACTAAGGCCAAGGGGCTCGGGCTGGAGACCGGCAGGGTAGTCCGAGA
>CAYONH010000163.1:0-3207 GCA_964405275.1 uncultured Candidatus Bathyarchaeia archaeon
GCCATCGCCTTCATCACGGAGGGCTCGTCGAGGCCGTTGAGGACCACCTCGATGACGCTGTTGGCGCCCTCAGGCACCTGGGAGTCCGGGAACGAGGTCTTGATGGCCGGGCAGAAGGGAGTGTTCGTCGATGCCTTGAGGAATGCGTACTTTGAGCCGACCTTGCTCCCGCTCCTGCAGAGGCCGCCGGGGAAGGGCGTTATCACCCCCGGGACCGTGTGGATGGCCTCGATGGACCTCTCTGATGCCTCCAGGGTCGAGTCCTCGTCCGCTCCCATTATGAGGAAGTTGCCTCCGGCCACCGCCTTCTTGGCGCCGAACTTGGCCTCGGCCAGGAACTCCCCCTCCATCACCGGGATCCTCCAGAACCTCTGGCGCTCCTGCCAGCCGTCCCCCATCCTCATCTTCACCTGGTAGCCGTCACCGAAGAAGCGGAGGCTCGCCCCCACGTCGAGCATGTCGTCGGCCTCCTCCTCGGGGACGCCGTTGAATATCGCCGTGGTGGGGCAGGTGAGGACGCACTGGCCGATCCTGTTGAGCATCGGCGCGGAGAGCCTCTTCTTGGAGAAGCCGAACATCATCACTGCTACGCCCGGCCTGCCGTCGGGGGTCTCCTCAGGGGGGACCTCCCTCTCAACGGCAGCCTCGCAGTCACAGGCGATGACGCTGGTGGCGAACCCCGTCATCTCGGCGGCGGCGATGTTCGCCCACTTCCTGTTCTTCGCCGTGATGATTATCCGGGTCCCCCACATGGCGAATCCCTCCGCGAAGGTGTCCTCTATCTCCACTCCGTTGTACTCGAAGCTCATCATCTCCACCTCCCCTCAGCCGTCACCGGGCGCCCCGTTGGCAGGTAGGCGTCCTCCACGGGATAATTGGCCAGGTTTACCGTGTAGTAGTCCTTGAAGCCGGCCTCTATATCCTTCATCAACTCGGCTTCCAGTGCCTCCGGGACCTCCGACTTCACCCAGTGGGTCGCCCCCAGCGGAGTAGCCACCACTTCGCCGTCCTTTACCACCACCTCGCCGCCCTTGATCGTGTAAGCGGCTTTGGCGAAGGCCTTCTCCAGCTCCTTGTACATGGAGGGCCTCCACGTGCTCGGATCTATGTCGTAGACTGAGACGTCGGCATCCGCCCCCGTTCCCAGGTGGCCCTTATGGTCCATCCCCAGGGCCTTTGCCGTTGCCGCCCGGGTCACGGTGGCGAGCTCGCTGAAGTCGTACTCCCGGTAGATGTTTGCGAGGGTGGTCCTCCTCATCACCGACTTGTTTATCTCAAGCATGGTCTCTGTACGAGCCTTCCGGCTCATGAGCCATGAGATGACCTTGGGGTAGTAGATCATGGGGCCCCCGTTGGGGTGGTCCGTCGTCATGTAGACCCTCCAGGGGTCGTAGACGAGGAGGGCCAGCTCCAGCCCTATGGCCCACTGGATGGCGTTCGCTGGATTACCCTTCTTAAACGTGTAGGGGACCACGCCGGCCCCGGCCTCCATCTCTACGTCGCTGTTAACCCACTTGTTCCCGGTCATGTTGTGGAGCCTGAACTGCCACGGGCCGTCACCGGTCATCGTCGTCGTGTCAGTGAAGATGACCTGGCCCATGTCGAGGGTGACATTACTGTTGGCGTTAACGTACTTGGCGAGCTTGGATGCCCCCGATTTGACGTTCATCCAGTTCTCCCCGTCGAGGGCGTTGAACTGGGCGTGGACGATGTGCACGTTGGCCTCCCTCCCCTCAGCGGCCTTGATCCCCTTCACCGCCTCCATGGTCTCTATTGTGGTCTCGTAGTTCCCCGGGACCCCAAGGTTGTTGCAGTGGAGGTGGATGGTGTGGGGCAGCCCCAGCTCCTCGTTCGCCCTCGCCAGGCTGGTGACTATCTGCCTCGGGGAGACCTCGTAGTTGTAGACAAGGTCGTCGAGGCCGCCGACGTTCCTCCCCCATTTCCAGTTCTCGACACCTCCAGGGTTCACGATCTTCACAGCGTAGCCCCGGGTCGCCCAGAGCATCCAGGATATGAAGGCCTTCAGCCCCTCCATGTCCCCCTCCTTCACGTACTTGAGGGTAAAGTGGTTGTTCCCCAGAAGGGTGAAACCCGCCTTGTCGATGATCGGCGTGTCGTTGAGCTCCTCGTGGACGTGCCTCGCCCCCAGCGGCGGCATCGCCCCCTCCATCACCGACGTGTAGCCCATCTGGGCGTACCTGTACCCAGTCACGAAGGTTGAGGGGCAGCTGTACCCCACCCCCGATCTCGTGTACCTGGTCTTGGGCACGACGTCCTTCCTGTGGTCCTCAGGGCGGAGCAGCCGCCCTATGTTGATCTTGGAGCCGGCGATGTGGCTGTGGATGTCGACCCCCCCGGGCATCACGACCTTCCCGGAGGCGTCGACTGTCTTCGCGTCCCGTCCCTTGACCTCCTCGACGACCTTGCCTCCGCTGAGGAAGACGTCCATCTTGTCCCCCTTCACGCCGTTCAGCGGGTCGTAGACATATCCGTCCTTCACGATGAGGTCGCCCATCATCCCACCTCCCCCTTGAGAGCCCTGACCCTCTCGATGATCGCCTCCAGGACCGCCTCGTCCGATAGGAGTCCGTCCTCGGGCTCTACGACCTTGCTCAGCCTCAACGCGACACCGTCCATCCTGTAGGCAGTGCCCTCCGCCTCGACCCCTGCTGTCGCAACGGGGATAGCCACCCTGCTTAGCATCGTGGTCGGGGTGACCTTCTGGTCAAGGGTGACCACCGGTATCTTCGCGAGGTGCCTCACCGCCTCTGCGGGGAACGTCGCAGCGGGGTCCGATGCTATGACGATTGCGGCGTCCGCCTCCTCCTTCGCCAGCAGGTCCACCGAGGTGTACTCCCCCGGGTTGTAGCGGGGGTATCCCCTGGCGAAGTCCACGGCGTAGGGGTAGCCCGTCTGCCAAGTGGTGACCGAGTTGGCGCCCGCGACGTTGTAGTGGCCCCTCATCGGGGACAGCAGGAACTTGGTGTGGTGGTTGAGCTCCGCAACCAGCCCGACAGCGGCGTCGATGTTCATGTGCCTCCCGTCGCTCTGGGTGAGGCCCAGCCCGAAGAAGACGATCCCCATCTTCGCCCCCTTCATCCTCCGCGCCAGCTCCATGATGCGCTCCCTGGGCACTCCGGAGACGGATTCAGACTTGATCTTCACGCCGCGGACAGCGGCCCTCAACGTCAGCAGGAGCTCGAAGTC
>CAYONH010000163.1:3307-4438 GCA_964405275.1 uncultured Candidatus Bathyarchaeia archaeon
CCCGTCGATGGCGGGCTCTTGCAGCTTGTTCTTGCCGTGGTTCATGAACTTTGAACGTGATATGGCACAGGCGTTCTTCACGCCCAATATCTCGCCTCCCTCGACGGTCACCTCGAGGTCGTCGCAGAGGCACCCGCAGAAGGGGCACACGACGTCGGAGTGCACGACCATCAGGCCCCCCTCCTGAACCCGTCGACGAGGTCCCCCAGGGAGGGAACATCCTCGCCGCTTGGCTCTATCTCGGCCTCCACCCCCTTGTAGAGGGGCATCCCCGTTCCGTAGGTGGCGGCCCCGAATAACTGGTTGGCCCAGGGACCATTGGGGAGGAAGGCGAGTCCCTCCTCAAGCCCCTCGGACCTCCTGGAGTGGACGACGACGGCGCCGTGGGGTGTGGTGACCTTCACCGCCTGGCCTTCATCGATCCCGAGGGCTTCGGCATCAGGTGGACTCAGCTCGATAAGGGAGGTGCTCTTGGCGTATCTCTCCGAGGTCTTCCCCTCCTCGAGGCCAGCTCCCTGCTCGGCCGTGCGCCCGCTGATGATCGTCACGTCGATCTTGGGCATAGTATAATTCCTCTAATCCCTTTGGAGCGATCTAGACTTAAGACTTGTTTGACTCAGGAAGGGAAAAAAGGAGGGGATAATGAACCCGTTCTCACTCGCATGACTTCTTCAGTATGCCGCTGTTGATCTCCCCGCGCGTGAACGTGGCCCCCGTCTTGGCGCAGGTCATGGTGATCACCGCCGGGGCGAAGAGGGCAGGGTCTATCTGGGTGAAGTCGAAGTCGGCCGCCTTGTAGATCTCGTAGGAGGTCTTCCCGTAGTCCTTGCAGTTGGTCGAGGGGGCCTTCTCCGCTAGCTCCCTGAGGACGTCCTCCTCCTCGTCGACGACGTAGTTGGTGACCCCACCGTAGGTCAGCGCGTCCTCGGCCCGCCCCATGGCTATCCCGTGGTCCACGTGGACCGGCATGACGGGGGCGTACCCCGCGGCGTATCTCACCTTCTTCAGGTCCAGCCCCAGGACGTCCAGCCTGAACAGCCCGGTCTCGACGATGCGCCCCGAGATCTGGACCATCCCCGCCAGGGACGTGGTCGATGTCAGGACCAGGTAGACGTTCTCGGGCTCGACGCC
>CAYONH010000164.1:0-4433 GCA_964405275.1 uncultured Candidatus Bathyarchaeia archaeon
CTCAAGGTCATCCCTGTCTCGCCTTCGGAGCGACCCCTTTCCCTCGTATGCGCACGTGACGCACGGACCTATCATCCTCCTGTTTCGTAATAAGGGCTTGTGAGTCGAGACGGTTTCACACACGCGATCATCCAACTGGTAAGGGTCAACTGGTTGACCGGGGCCCGGAAGCCTCGACGAGGGGGCGCTCGAAGATCAGCTCGAAGTACGAGGCTAGCCCCGAGGGTCCGGTCCCCGGTGTGAGCACCTGTACGAGCCTCCATCCCTCCCTGCCGTGCTCCTGTATGATCTCATGGTACCTCTTGGGCTCCTTCTGGAGCCAGCTGAACTTCGGCCTCAAGAACCTGTACTCGTATCCTCCCATCATATCACCTCCGGGCGTCTCCACTCCTCGTCCTCGAAGCTGAAGACCTCCTCGAGGGGCGAGCCCAGCACCTGGGATATCCTCCAAGCCAGCCTGAGAGAGGGGTTGTACCTCCCCTTCTCCATGAAGAGGATCGTCTGCCGTGAGACGTCCACCGCCTTCGCCAGGCCGGCCTGGGTCACCCCTGCGACCTCCCTCAGCTCCTTCATCGTCGTCCTCAAAGCTATTCACCGCTGAAGAAGTAGTAGTAGACCAGGGAGAGCACGAGGCTCGCCCAGGAGATCCAGATGACCAGCATGAAGCTGCCAACCGTGACCTGCTCGGGGTTCAAAGCCCTCTGGTAGAATCCCAAATAGCCTGCGCACAGCGAGAAGACTGCCAGGGCTACTGTCGCTGATCTACTGTATATCCGTCCCATCCTCTCGTCGAAGATAACTCCGATGCGGAGACCGGAGACGGTCAGTAGCATGAACGCCAGCCCCAATCCGTTGACGAGGTCCCCCGTCAGGACGCCGAACGCTCCTGCGGCCAGTACGCCGATGGCCATCAAGGCGAGTTTTACGTTCCTTGTGAGTCCCCTCTCCTCGCTACCCATGGCCTCAGAGATAGGTCCCCCGTACGCCCTCGCAAGGATGGCCGCCAGAGGTCCTCCTATGACGACCGTCAGGATGGTTATGTCATATCCCGTTGCCTGGTTGAGGGCTATCCCTGCGACGAGGCCGATGACCATGCCCACTGTTGCACCAGCGAGCCGTTTTATCACATTTTCCTTCAACTCGATTCACTCCACGTAAACTATTTCTAACGTTAGAAATATACAACGTTAGAAATATTTAACCTTTCCGCTTTTTCGATGTGAGACGGAGCTAAAAGACACATCAGCAGACTCGAAGGAAACGTGCTGAGGCCGCAGCGCCCCTACCGGACATACATCATCGATGCATCCATCTCCACATCATGCTTGCGGAAACCATTTATCAAAACTAAAAGATGGGTTACATGCGGGAAAGGAGGAGAAAGAGAGTGAATATAATAAGCGTACTCCAGCTGGCCGTAGCGCTGGCCGCGGTCGCTGTGATCGCACAGATAGTCATCAGGTACCGGCAGACCGGGTTCCTTCCCAGCTACGCGTATAGGAGGATAGAGGGAGATGAAGGGAGCGAAGGCACACTTAGACCGCAGTTCAACGTCCCAACGACGGCTATTGTGGCCCTCGTGGTCCTGATACTCGTGATCGTCACGGTCTCCAACGCAATAGCCGTGGTGCCCCCGGCCCATAGGGGGGTGCTCATGAGGCTGGGTGAGCTCCAGGACGTGAGCTACCCGGAGGGGCTCAAGTGGAAGAGGCCATTCCTTGACAGGTACGTCATGGTCCCCATCTACGCCTACTCGGCCCACATCACGGAGTCCACAGCGTCCAGCGACATGCAGGAGATCACCACCCAGCTCTCCGTGCAGTACCAGATCATCCCCAACAGGGCCCATGAGGTCTACAGGAGCTATCGTTTCGACTGGGAGATCATCCAGATCAAGCCCATCATATTCGAGGAGATGAAGGCCACCACCGCCGACTGGACCGCCGAGCAGCTCATCCAGGAGAGGCCCCTCGTCATGGCCCAGCTCAGGGACCAGCTCACCCACAGGTTCGAGCCCCTGGGTTTCCAGGTCATCTCTGTGAACATCGAGGACCTCCAGTTCAGCCCGGAGTACTGGGACGCCATCGAGCAGAAGGCAGTCGCCACACAGCTGGCCCTCGCGGAGAAGAACATCCTGGAGGTCGTAAGGTACCAGCAGCAGCAGAACATCCTCAAGGAGGAGGCCGCGTATAACATCACGTTGATCCAGGCCAACGCCTTTAGGGAGAGACAGATACGGGAGGCCGAGGGGCAGGCCCAGGCCACCGTGCTGAACTTCAACGCCTCGGCGACGGGGATACTGCTGGAGTACACGGCCACGGCTGACGGCATCGCATTGGTCAAGGAGGAGCTCACCGGGGACTTCCTGACATACGAGATGCTCAAGGAGTGGGACGGCAAGCTGCCGCTCATAATAGGCGCAGACGGGAGCCTGTTCCTGGACATCAGGGCTCTGATGCCCGAGAACCAATAACCCCCTTTTTTATGACCTAACTCGCCTGATTGACCCCTTTAAGCCTTCTCAGCAGCAGGATCAGGCCGATACTGGGTATGGTCGCAACTATCGCCAGAGGGAATATGATGCCCGTCCCGTTCGCCTCAATCAGAACTGAGGTACCCGTTGTGGCCAGGGCCCCGAAGAGGTTAACCGCTACGAAGTTTGCGCTGAAGGAGAGGCTGATATTCTCCGGGTCGCTGTGGGCCACGATAATCGAGTTCAGGAGGGGTATGAAGGCCGACTGTAGGCACCTGTAGAGGGCGTAGAGGACGGCAAGGACGAGGAGGCTGGACGAGAGGGGGAAAAATGCCAACAGCGCCGCCTCGGTGAGGAGTACCGCAACGGCCATCCTGTACTTGCCGAACCTGTCCCCCGAGAAGCCTCCCACGAAGGAGCCCACGAGCCCCGTGAGGGGGCCGAGGCCCGCTATGAGACTGGCGAGGCTGTATGACATCCCCCTCTCCAGGGTGAAGTAGGCGGGGACGAATGTGAAGAGGATGGCGAAGGTCGCCTCGACGAACATGGACATCACCGCGAGGATGAGGAAGCCTCTGTTGAAGAGGGCCCTGATCCCCTGCATCGGTGTCGGACCGGCCGAAACATCCCCTCTCTTGAGCCTGCTCCTCGTGTAGAGGTATGAGACAACCGCCATGAGCAGCGTGAGGGGGGCCCAGACGTAGAACGAGGCCCTCCATCCCCAGATGGGCATCATGACGCCCAGGAGCAGGGGACCAGCCGCGAAGCCCAGGCTGGCGCCCATGTTGTGAACCCCCATGGCGAAGCTCACCCTGTCCGGGGGGAACCCGCTGGCCAGCTTTAGGCTCGGCGGATGGTATAGTGTGCTCCCGAAGGAGAGGAGGGCGAAGCCGAGGAGGATGAGGGTGAAGCTCCTGGAGACCGGTATGATGAGGGACCCGAGGCCGGTGGCGACGAAGGATGCAGTGAGTATGAGGGCGGGCCTCTTGTCCGCCACCAGGCCGGTGGGGATGTAGAGGACCACGTTTACGAGGCGGGGCACCGAGGCCAGGAGGCTGGCCTGGACGAGGGTTATCCCCAGCTCCTCCTGGATGGGGAGGATGAGGACTGGGAAGAGCATCGTGTAGACGTGGATGATGAAGTGGGTGGAGGCGAGGAAAGCCAGCAGAGAATTGCCGTTGATGTTTGTAGCCTCTTCCATGGGGGGTCATTCATTCACGGGATTATGTGGATAACCGGTACCCTCCGCTCGCGCTTATCAACATTTCGAAATGAAGAACGTTGTATGCTCAGAGTGGAGTAGAATATCAGCCTCAGCAGGGTTCTCAGATCATCTCGGAGGGTAGCAGGGGCCTCACGTTCTCGTCCACCATGGCCATGAGGGACGCCTCGGTGATCCTGAGCTCCTCGTGGGCGGCGTACCTGTTCACGGACATGAGCATGTCAAGGTAGGGCCTCTGGCGGACGCCGGGGTAGTCGGTCCCGAAGACCAGCTTGCCCATCACCCCCAGGTTGGTGGCGGTCAGCAGGTCCCTCCAGAGCATGTAGAGGTAGCTGGGGTGATTCACGTCCCCGTAGGGCCAACTGACGTCGCACCAGACGTTCCTGTGCTTCCTGGCGACGTAGAGGGTCTCGTCTACCCTAGGGTAGCCGAGGTGGGCGAGGACGATCTTGAGTTCGGGGAAGGAGGCGGCGACCTCGTCGATGAGGGCGGGGTCGGAGTGCTTAAGGAGGTCCCCGGGTGAGGGCATCCCGGCGTGGTGGAACATGACGGGCATCCCGATGCCCGACGCGGCCTCGTAGACCCCGTAGGCCCTCGGGTCGTCAACCCTGTAGCCCTCAGAGGTGGGGTAGAGCTTGAGGCCGAAGAGGCCCAGCTCGTTCCTCTGCCGCAGGGCCTCCTCATCTGAGCCCGCCTCGACGGGGTTGACGTGGCCGAATCCTATGAACCTGTCGGGGG
>CAYONH010000165.1:0-4412 GCA_964405275.1 uncultured Candidatus Bathyarchaeia archaeon
CGCAGGTTCAATCCTTCAACCTACCTCTGATATCTGACGAACTCTGCGTAGTACGGCGGGGCATCGTTCAACCTGATGGAAAGTCGCCAAATTGGTAAGTGATCTCCTTCATAGATACTGTACCTTTTCGTCACCTTTATCGCCTCTGTGGCATTCAGTTCCGGCGGCATCCAGGTAACAATCTGACTCCTCTCGACAGTGAAGAAGCACTCTCTAACCTTAGTCGTTCGCCCAAAATACTCCTCAATGGGGTTGTCACTCATCATTCCGGGTCCCGTGTAGTCCTCTCCGTAGTACCTGATGATGGCCTCCCTGTGGGTCCCGTTGCTGATCCATTCAGCGAAGCCGGTTACGACCCTCGGCGTACTCCACTCCTCGAGGAAGAGCCACACATCTTGCAAGCTCTGGAACTCGTACACTTGCCTCTCGCTCTGACTCCCTATCGTCGAGAATTCGGAGGTGTTTACGGGCATAGAGAAGTCGACCCTCTTCCCCCTTATGGTCGAGTAGTCGAAGCTCTCGTTGAACTCTTCGTCGAGGTAGGTGACGCCGTCTATGGTCACCGTCAGGGGTCTCCACTCCGGGGGCTTGTAGAAGCTGAGAACGATGAGCCCCGCAACGATCAGGATAGAAGCTGATGTAATGCTCGTCAGTATGAGGCCCACTCTGGACATGTCCCTGTCTGGCAGGAACCTAGCCGCGGCTTCTATCCCTGGGCACCAGCTAAGGTACTTTAGAGTCATTCTCTGCAGGTTCATGGCGTCAGCCCCGGGATGACCTTGGAGAAGATCGCGTGTGCAAGCTTCGAAGGCGGCAGCTCCCTCTCCTCCGAAGATAGTGTTACGTCCCTCTCAACCGCCTCGTCCAGCAGCCGCCTTTTACATCTATCCACCCACCTGCATGATCCGCAGTCGGGCTGCTCGTGGTGCCAGGTCTGAACCCCGTTCCTCGCAGAGAAGGTGACGATGACCCTGCCGCTGGTCGAGTGATCCTGCCCTAGGAGGACCCCCCTCGAAGGGTCCAGGAACTGAACCTCTATCCTGCTGGCCTCGGCCACGTGACGCAGGGCCGACTCCACCTTCCCCAGCGTGTACTTCTCTGCGTCGTAGACGGCCTGCCGGGTTATGCCGAGGCGCCTGCCCACCTCGGCCTTCGAGAACCCCTTGAACCGCAGCCTCCAGATCTCCAGCTGCCTGTCGGTCAGGTATGCTTGTGGGAGCATTACTTTCGGATTATATTAATAAAATGTAAAGGATATAAACTTTACTGAGGAAGAAGCCATCATTGGCTGAAGCTGTCAGCGAGGATGCGCGCGCTTCGCTAATATAGTAAATCCAAAAAAGGCTCTTTCAATCATATATCAGCCAGGTGCCCACTCCTCTTTAGATACATCCAGTATCTCCCCCGAGTACAGATCCACAAGCACCGCAGTGAATCCACCCCCCGAAGCAGGACCCTCGGGATGGCGGAAATTCACAAGCCAGACATATCTGGACTCATTGAAACCATGCACAAAAGGGGCTTTTCCCCACTTTATATCGGCGTCAAGCTCATAATATTCCCTTGTGACCTCTGTCAAAGCAATCTCTATCGCCTCTCCCTGTGATACGTTAAAAGGCATGAGGTTCCCTTGGGATGGCACTCCGAGGCTTCTATTAAATCGGTTCATCTTGTCAAAGTAAAAACTCACTCTTTCATAGTCATGGTAGTCGCCGACTTTCAACCTGTACAAGTACGACACAACGGAGAGCCACTCAGATGGAGTATCAAGATTATACCTTACGCCGCTGAAGGTAAACCAAGATGCGAAGTACCTCCAACCCACCGCCTCGACCAGCATCCTCTCCGCCTGCAGCTCGGGGCTTACTTCGTCCACCTGGGTCTCAGACAGGACAAGCCAGCCCTCAACCAAACACATCTGAAGCTCCTCCAGATTTTCCAGTGCAGCCTCCATCCTGGCCCTATTAGCTGTTGCCCACGGATTGACCCTTGAATATCCAAATGGAAACAGGAGCTCATAGTAATCAGTTAGAACCGCAGATAAGTTCGTGAGCCTCTCACAATCACCATTATCGAGAATGATCTCTTTCTCATAGGAAGCAACCCGAAGGTCATCAACAAGCTCGTTTAATAAACCCAACAACTCGCAGGTCTTGCTCCACATCTCATGATGATTCCTGTCCAAGAGCTCAACGCTAGAGACCGCTGACAACAGACCGGCTAGACTATCATGCACTCCTTCAAGTTCCTCACGATTCAAAACGTCGTCAACCAGCGACCGGTCCAACTTAGAGACGAACGCTGAATACCTATAGTAGACTTTATCAATGTTGGAATCAAACCTGTAGCCATACCACCTCTGGGACTCTGAGAGACTATTCCATAGGAAAATATTTGAAATGAGTAATGCCGCGACCACAATAAGAATGACTGGAGTCTTAGGAAATCTTCGACCATGGAAATGAAAATCGTCTTTCTTCTCTCTTGGGTCCTCAATTCGAGTCGTCAGCCCCAGTGCAGCCGTACCGAAATCCGAGAGCATGTATCTGCCATCATCAGCCTTTCTGATCAGCGAGCCCAGATGGTCTAGATGGTAGTTCAGAAGGCCGGTGTCCACACCGAGGTCGTTCAGCAGCTCGGTGTAGGTTCTTCTATTAGGTTCCAGGGACCTGAGGATTCTCCGTCTGATGGGGTGCTTCAGAGCTGAGAATATCTCCGTGTATAGGTCTTCTTCGAACTCCATCTCTTAGGATCAGTTTTCCTGGTTGTTTAAGCGTTGTTGAAAAGAAACATTAACAAAGAGACACGGTGGTCTGTCAACGAAACTTATCAAAACAGGCTCCCTTGAAAAAAAGCGATGCCAGTTGGGGGTGCAGGGGGACTTGGTTGAAACTGTCGGCGACCAAACGAGTGTCATCCATGTCCCGTCGTCGCCAGGTGGTGCTTGAATTTAGGCGCCACATCATCAACGGCGAAGCCAACCATCGTCCAGAAAGCGATGTCAACCATCAGGAAGACCCAGTTCACCCTCCAGGAGACATCCAACCAAGGAATTGGAAGCCCACGATCGACCCCCGTGACCAAGGCAACAAGCAGGCCCACGATCACATACCTTGGGCGGATCACATCTCGGGGCTCATGTCGAATCATTATTTCTCAGTAAACATATAATATGTCAAGGAAAAAACTGTATTGTTTCCCTTGAACCGCAGCCTCCAGATCTCCAGCTGACGTTCCATGAGGTAGGCCCGGAGTAGCATTACATTCAGGAAAAATTCCAAACCTGTAAGCATATACACTTTACTTACTGGAGAGAGTGACGCAGATTCCTTGCGCCCTGGTCCTACGATATTCATCAATCCGTGAGTTAATCGATACTTTAATCTAACGAAACACAGGAATACACACGCATTGAGTATAGGTGAAGCCCCCTGCGACTACTTGTTGAGAACGTCTCCAAACGGTACAGAGCGAGCGATTTCTACGCCCTGCGCGACATATCCCTGGACATAGGCCCCGGAATCCTGGGCCTCCTCGGCCCCAACGGCGCGGGAAAGTCCACGCTGATGCGCATCATAGCCACCATCACCAAGCCCACCCACGGCACGGTGCGCTGGAACGGGGCTGACATAGCTCGGCAGCCGGACGAGATACGGGCGGTGCTGGGCTACCTCCCCCAGGACTTCGGGGTCTACCCCAACCTCAACGCAGACGAGTTCCTGCGCTACATGGCCGCCATCAAGGGGGTCGACCCCGGCGCCGCCAAGGAACGGATCGAGGACCTGCTGGCCTTCGTCAACCTCATCGAGGCCCGCAAGCGCCCGCTGGGAGAGTACTCCGGGGGCATGAAGCAGAGGATCGGGATCGCCCAGGCCCTCCTGAACGACCCGAAGATACTGATCGTCGACGAGCCGACGGTCGGGCTGGACACCGAGGGACGGGTGCGGTTCAGGCATCTCCTGGCGGAGCTCGCCGGCGACCGCGTCGTTATCCTCTCAACCCACATCGTCTCCGACGTCGAGGCAGCCGCCAACGACATCGCCATCATCAACAGGGGGCACCTGCTCGTCCGGTCGTCCCCGGAGGAGCTGCTCCAGTCGGTCGAGGGGAAGGTATGGGACTGGGTCATCCCCAGCGCCGAGCTCACCGACGCCAAGCAGAGCCACCTCATCAGCAGCATAGTCCGCCGCGGGGACGGCCTCCACACGCGGGTGGTCGCGGAGACGAGCCCAGCCGATGAGGCGCGGCCAGCCAGCTCACCCACCCTGGAGGAGGCATACCTCTACTGTATCTCCTCCCATCGAGGGGCGGGAGACGGATGAACAGGCTGCGCGCGCTCTACGCCCTCATGCGGGCGGGCTACCTGAACAAGGTCCGCACGTATCGCTTCCTGATAGTCCTGGGCCTCACCA
>CAYONH010000166.1:0-1858 GCA_964405275.1 uncultured Candidatus Bathyarchaeia archaeon
AGAAGATGGCGAAGGCAATCGTCGAGGGCGCCACCGCCGCCGGTGCCGAGGGAACAGCCAAGAGGGTGGACTACGCCACCATGGCTGACCTGGCGGACTGCGACGCGGTCGCCTTCGGCTCCCCAAACTACTTCAGCTACATGGCTGGAGACATGAAGTCCTTCTTCGACAAGGGCCTCAGCATCAGAGGGAAGACGGAGGGTAAGCCCGCCGCGGCCTTCACCTCTGGTGGGGGCGACAGCGACGCGGCCCTCGCCAGCCTCGAGAGGATGATCGGCTCCTACAAGCTGGAGAAGGCCGTCGATGGCATCATCCAGACCGGCGACCTGACCGACGAGGTCCTGGCGAAGTGCAAGACAATGGGGAAGGTCCTGGCTGAGGCTGCCGCCAAGAGGTCCGCAGAGCCTACAGAGTAGAACCATATTTTTTTCATTTTCTTTCTTGCCTGCGAAGATTAATGAGCGATCAGTGACAGACTTCGGTTCATGTCTGAGTACGATATTCTCATCGTCAACGCCAAGATAGTGGACGGGGTGAACAAAGCCCACACCGGGTCCATAGGGGTCAAAGGTGGGGCCGTCGCCGCCGTGGGAGATGTAGAGGGAGACGCAGTCAGGGTCATCGACGCCTCAGGGCTCCTTGCTGTGCCCGGCTTCGTGGACCCCCACTCCCACGCCGACGGGAGCTTCCCATGGTACCCCGACTGCGAGAGCGCCGTGATGCAGGGGTGCACCACGGTGGTGGCAGGGCAGTGCGGGGGCTCCCCGGCGCCCCTGGGGGAGTTCATGAGGCCCCCGAGGGGGCTGACGGAGGAGCTCTACGAGAAGCATCCGTACGTCTACCACCGTCCCAGGTCCCTCTTCCCCGTGGAGGAGATCAACGGGATGCTGGACGAGAAGTACGGCTGGCACATCGACTGGAGCACCATGGCTGAGTACTTCGCCCACGTCGAGAAGAAGGGCGTCGCCATCAACTTCGCGCCCCTCGTCGGCCACGGGACGGTCCGCCTCAAGGTTATGGGGGAGGACTATAAGCGCCACTCCACCTCGGAGGAGCTTGCCGAGATGAAGGCGCTCATCCACGCTGCCATGAAGGAGGGCTGCCTGGGGATGTCCACGGGTCTCGACTACGACCCGGATGTCTTCGCCGACAAGTCCGAGATCGACGCCTGCGTCGAGGTGCTCAAGGAGTACGACGGCTTCTACGTGCCCCACTGGAGGAGGACGGGGCGCCGCCGGAACGTGGGGGCGGGCGCCGGCTACGCCGAGCCCCAGGAGGGCATCCTGGAGGTGCTGGAGACGGCGAGGAAGACGGGGGTCCGGCTTCACATCGCCCACATCGCGCCCGGTTGGCACTCGATCCCGCCTATGACCCCGGATATCGGCGTCGCCGTCGGGAAGGCGACCCTGGAGCCCATCGACGAGGCCATCGCCGAGGGGCGGAAGGTGAGCTTCGACTGCATCCCCTGGGAGTGCTGGGAGCCCCTCCCCTACCTCTGCAGCGGCCACTTCACCCAGTTCCTCAGGCTCCTGGGGTCCAGGGAGAGGCTCGCCGAGTGGCTCAAGGTCGACGAGTTCAGGAAGAAGTGCTGGGACGAGATAGAGTCCGGGAAGCTCTTCCAGAGGGTCGTCATCAACCCCTGCCTCAACGCCGCCCACTGGGCCGAGAACCTCTACATCACCAAGCACTCCAACGAGGAGTACGACGGCATCCTCCTCTCCGAGGCCGCCGAGAAGATGGGGAAGGAGCCGTGGGAGGCCCTCTGCGACCTCATCGTCGAGGACCCCGACAGCCGGGGGAGCCACAAGGACTACAGGGGCATCGAGGAGCAGATGCAGGTCTTCTTCAGGCACCCCGC
>CAYONH010000166.1:1958-4377 GCA_964405275.1 uncultured Candidatus Bathyarchaeia archaeon
AATTGGTGTTTACACTGAGTGAGTATAACGAGTACGGGAAGCGGATCGTGAAGCATATCTGGCCGTCGAGCCATCCCCTGGCGGTCAAGATGCTAGAGGACAGGGACGACGTGCCCGAGGGGGCGAAGCGCCCCACCGTCGACTACGGGAAGTGCCTCTCCACGTGCCAGGTCTTCGCCCTGTCGAGGAAGTACGGGGAGTGCGTGGCCCAGCTCTTCGAGGACATGTGGTGCCCCGAGCCCGTCATCGGGTTCGGCCTCGCCGAGCCCCCGCAGTACTTCCTGGACGGGAACAACCGCTACCCCGACGGGGTCGCCTCCCAGGAGGCCGGCGCCAACTGGGCCCGGGAGTTCCCGAGGCTGGAGACCGGGAAGTACGTGGGCATCGTCGCCGCGCCCCTGACGACCGCGAGCTTCGAGCCGGACGTTGCCGTGATATACTGCAACTCCGCCCAGCTCACGAGGCTTCTGCTGGGGATAGCGTACAACGACGGCCGGGACGTCGCCACGGTTCTGGGAGGCCACGCCGCCTGCGTCTACGCGGTCGTACCAGCTTTACTGACGGGAAAATGTCAGGCCGCTGCTCCCTGCCGGGGAGACCGGGGGCGCGCCGGCGCCCAGGACGACGAGCTGATCTTCTCCGTGCCTAAGGAGAGGATCGGCGATCTGGCCTTCGGCCTTGAGCAGAAGGGTACGGGTTCGCTGCCCTCGGGCTTCTCCATGGCGCCGGAGTACGATCTCTCCCCGAGCTACGCCGAGATGGCGCGACAGATGGGGCAGAAGAGGGCTGACGGATCGGAGATCAAGGGTAAAGGCAACGAGGAGAGGAGGCGCGCCCTCCAGTACCGCTGATAAGGCCCTCCACTGCAGAGAACCCCCTTTTTTCCATGTTTTTCAGGAAGAATGAGGCGATTATTATATACTCTTTCAATCCTTATTTACTGCAGCATGGCGAAGAAGCTGCCGGGCTACGAGAAGATCGTGGAGGAGGCGCTGGAGGTCTTCAAGCAGTACGACTCAGCCCTCACCCTCCGGCAGCTCTACTACCGCCTCGTCTCGAAGCACCTCTTCCCCAACACGATCAACAGCTACAAGCGGCTGAGCCGCATCATGGTGAAGGCCCGGGAGCAGAGGGACGTCCCCGTCAACTGCCTCGAGGACCGGAGCCGCCGCATCCTGGGCAGGGGCGACACGGGCTACGCCTCGGCCGAGGAGTTCCTCCGGAGGCGCATCACCGGCCTCAAGGAGAGCTACAAGGAGTTCACGATGCTCATGTGGGACGACCAGCCCAAATACGTCATCGTGAGCCTTGAGAAGGACGCCCTGAGCAGACTCATGAGCGACATCGCCAACCAGTACTCCGTGAGGACATTCCCCACCAGGGGCTACCCCAGCTTCACATACGTCAACAGGATGGCCACCTACATCCGGAACAGGCTCAAGGACAAGCCCACGGTGGTGCTCTACTTCGGGGACTTCGACCCCAGCGGCATCGACATCGAGAGGGACCTCGAGGACAGGCTACGGAAGTACGATGCGGGGGACTTCAAGGTGATAAGGATCGCCCTCACCAAGGACCAGATCCAGCAGTACGATCTGCCGCCGATGCCTGTGAAGAGGAGTGACGCCAGGTCCGAAGGCTTCCTGGAGTCCTACGGCGACCAGTCGGTGGAGCTCGACGCGTTGGACCCCAACACCCTAAAGTTCATGGTGGCTCAGTCCATAGCCTCCAACATAGACCTCGACCTCTGGAGTAAGAAGGAGGAGAGGATCGCGAGCCTCAAGG
The DNA here is from genome assembly GCA_964405275.1 of uncultured Candidatus Bathyarchaeia archaeon. Taxonomy (GTDB): domain Archaea; phylum Thermoproteota; class Bathyarchaeia; order TCS64; family TCS64; genus BS750m-G28. Next base: position 3,744 of record CAYONH010000166.1, read on the forward strand.
TCTGGATCAAGGGGAAGCTGGACGACATGGAGAACCTGGTCTTCGAGGGCTAGCGACCCCGCTTCTCTAGCAGGCGTTTTATGGAGTCATCGTCGTAGCTCAGCAGGCGTCCCAGGCCCCAGGCGACCTCAAGTTCCACCTCTTCATTCAACGTCCCGGCATCCCTATGCTTCCGCTTCTTCTCCTTGAGCCCCAGGTACTCGTCCACGGTGGCCTGCTCGGCCACTATGTGGATCACCGTCCTCCCCCTGATGGGCTCGTGGTCGAAGAGGATGGTCTCCAGGAAGTCGTCGTCGACATGGAGGATCAGGTCCCGCTTCGCGGCTATCTCCCGGATGTCCTCGATGACGGAGTCGAACTGCTCCCGGGTCATAGGGGAGCTGAGGGCGAGGCGCTTGCAGCCGTTGTCAACGACCTCCGCGAAGGCGGTCATAGCCCCCAGCTGGTGGGACCTCCAGTCGATATCTCTTGAGCTTGTCATTCACACGTATTGGAGCCGATTTAGGTAATAACGGTTTTCGGAGAGCTTGAGAGGGCTGGCAGAGAAAGTGTGAAAAAAAATGGGGAGATTAGTCGGATTCGTGGGTGAAGACGTAGGCGATGTTGGCGCCGGACTGGACCGCCTGGAGCCCTC
>CAYONH010000167.1:0-2418 GCA_964405275.1 uncultured Candidatus Bathyarchaeia archaeon
GCGATCAGGAACCCCTCCAGGTCCACTCTCACGAACTTGTACTTGTACATATCCTACATTGCACCTCGAGGGTCAAAGAACCGATATTATGGTATTAAACCTTTCAATGGAAGAAACATGCCGCCTAAGCATCAGTTATCAAGAATATAGAAAAAAATAATTGACCTGCATAACAACGCCCCTGTTAGTTACAGAACCAAGGCCTCGTCCGCGCGCGATATATACTATGTCAAGATATTCGGGTAGAAGTAGGGGCAGTCCCGCTCCCTGTCCCCGTCGCTGGTCCTCTTGGTGAGGACGGCGCAGTTGACCCTGCTCCCCGACTCCTTGACCGAGTACGTACAATCAACGCACTTCGCCATGCAGACCACCTATGCCTGGTCATGGAGGAAAACAACCCGCACGGTAAATAAGGACTGCGTAAACCTGCGCTAGATCCTCGAGGTCAGCCCCAGGAGCTCCACCGTCGCTTCCCACAGCCTCCTCCGGACTAGGTTTACTAGTAAAACCACGTTTTTCTCCCTCCCTGCGCGCGAAAAGAATTCTATAATGAGATTATTCGTATAGAAGAAAAAGGATATGAACCTGTCGAAAAATCGAGAAAAATTAGGCTAAAGAGATACTGCACGCGCGCAACAGTTTCCCCCTAACCCCTCAGCCTTTCGAAGCGGCTGGGGGCTGTGGAAGCCCGTGCCTCGCAAGGATCTCCTTGAAGACCTGGTCTAGGCGTTCCTCGGCGTCAAGTGGTAGAGGCTTTGGGACATGATCCGTCAGCAGTTTGTCAACCATCTCCTTAGCTCGGTCGACGCTGTTCTTCGAGCCGCTCTTCCTCCAGGAGTCGGGAGTCAGCCTGCAGAAGACACCCGACGGCATGAACTGCTCCCTCATCAGGTTCTCCCGTGTGTGCTTCTCTCCTAGGAAGTGGCCGCCGGGACCGACCTTTGCTATAATGTCTGTGGCCAGTGCTGAGCCCTCTAGGGAAACGCCATCAACGAGCCTGTAAGCCATGCCGCAGATCTCGTTGTCGATGACTAGCTTCTCCAGGGACTGGCAGTTCTCGGTGGCGAGCATCCCCGGACCTGAGACGATGTTGACACGGGTTAGGGCTGCGAGGATGATGCCCAGCCCAGACTCGAAGCCGTTCTGGGCGTCCACCACTTTCGAGTCGGTCAGCCCTAGGTAGGCGTGGGTGGGTAATCCATAGTACTTCCCGATCTCGGCGGCGGCGCAGGTCGCGATCATCGACTCGACGGCTCCATCGGGGGCCGTGAGGTTTCTCATGTCGAAGGCAACGGGGGAGCCTCCGTATACGATGGGGGCTCCAGACACCACCGTTTGCGATATTACGAAGCCGCTGAGGAACTCGGCGTTGGACTGGACGAGGGTTCCGGCGATGGAGACGGGGCTGGTGGCTCCCATCTGTGGCGCTGATATGATCTCGGCTGGGATGCCGTGCTTGGCGCAGTCGATGAGGTTCTGACAGGTGACATCGCTCCACATGAGGGGCGACGAAGGGCAGACGTCGAAGACGGCCCTCGGCGCATTGGCAAGCTCCTCTGGGCCGCCGACGACGGCCTCCAGCATCCTCTTCATGTCCATGAGCCCCTCCTTGGTGAAGGCCCCTGTCACAATCGGCTTCGACGAGTTCTTCAGGATGATGTAGAGCCTGTAAAGGTCTGAAATGGTATCTGAAACATCGGCGGGGACGACGGCTGTGCTCTGAGCGTGGACATACTCCAACGCGTCGACCAGCCTGACCAGCTGGACGAGGTCTCGAGTCAGAGCCCTCCGCATCTCCCCTGTATCCCTGTCGATGAAGTAGATGACCGCCGACCCCGGATTGTAGATGACGTTATCGCCACCAACTTTTAGGCAACCATCGCCATCGCGCATGTGAAGCCCTATCGATGAGGGCGCCTTCTTCAGGCACTCCTCCACTAGGCTCGGCGGTATGTGAACCACCTGGGCTTCGACCCTACAGCCAGCCCTCTCCAGAAGCTCAACCGCGTTGGGATTCTTCACCAATACTCCTGTACCCTCAAGCACTTCGAGGGAGGCCGCGTGGATGGCCTCTATATCGTTCCGGGATAGGAAACTGATCCTAGGCATCAACGAGCCTCCTGCGAGCGCGAGACAGTCATCGATCTCCCTGATTTCATCAAGTCGTTACAGAATTTAATGACTTGCTATACTCGATTTCTCAAAAATATTTCAGGATTAATCAAAATGGTACCAGGCAGTTCCTTAATTCTCCCGAATACGAACTTCCAAGGTATTACATCGCGCGCGCATAACCAATGCCCATTTAACAGAGTCACGGTCTGATAGATTCAGGAGATTATATAATGAAAATAGCCGTGATCGGAGCGGGCCTCATGGGCCCAGCCATCACGAAGGATTGCCTCGAGGATCAGGGAG
>CAYONH010000167.1:2518-4370 GCA_964405275.1 uncultured Candidatus Bathyarchaeia archaeon
GGAGCGGGCCTCATGGGCCCAGCCATCACGAAGGATTGCCTCGAGGATCAGGGAGTAGAGGAGGTTCTCTTAGTCGACATCGATGCCGAGAGGTTGCGCCATGTGGCGGAGGAGCTGGGAAACCCAGCCAAGCTCAAGACCATAATCCAAGACGTTACAGACCGTGAGGGGCTGGCCCAAGTCTTGGAGGGTTACGACGCCGTAGGCGTTGCGCTCCTCGAACCCCTTAACACCCACGCGATCTGGGGGGCTATCGACGCCAGTGTGGGAGTCGTCGAGTTGAGCGAGCCCAGTGATGAGGATGTTGAGGCGATAGATGAGGCGGCCAAGAAAGCAGGCGTCGCCATCATCCCAGGCTGCGGCGTGGAGCCCGGGCTCACCGACCTCCTGGCGGCCCAGGGGATGGACATGCTTGATAGCGTCGAGGCTGTGGATATCTGGTGCGGTGGGATACCCGAAGACCCCAAGCCCCCGCTGGATTACAAGATTGTCTTCGGCGGACCTTACCTCCCTCTCTGGCCAGGCAAAGTGAAGGTCATCGAGAACGGCGAGGTACGTTACAGGGATCGTTACTCTCTGGGCGATCCCCCTCGCTTCGATGGCATAGACAGGCCCTTGGAGTGCTTCTACGACGGGTTCCCGGAGACCCTTCACCTCGTCGAGAAGTTCGAGGGGGTGCAGAGGTGCACGGAGAAGACTGTTAGGTACGAGGGCTACTGCGAGAAGGTCAACTTCTTGGACGAGTGCGGCCTCTTGAGCAGGGAGCCCATCGAGTTCCGGGGAAGGGAGATCGTCCCCTTCGCAGCGTTCAGCAAGATCATTCACCCCAAGGTCCGCCTCGAGGAGGAAGAGAGGGACATCACAGTCCTCAGGGTCAAGGTGAAGGGCGAGAAGGATGGCCGGGAGACCCTCTACACCTATGACATGGTGGACCGCTACAACAACGAGGAGAGGGTCACCTCGATGGCCAAGACAACCAGCTATACGGCGGCCATCGTCGCCAGAATGATGGCAAAGGGCGAGATCGATTTGACGGGATACGTGGAGCCGGTCAGGGTCATCCGGGGAGAGAAGATGGATGAGCTGCTCGCGGCCCTTGACGCCCGGAGCGTGAAGATCACCAAGACGGTGACACACGCCTAGGAAGTTACCTCCCCGTTTTTTCATTTATCCAGGATAGAGGTTAGTCCACTTTCCTTCTCGACGAAATCCTCTCGGACGGGATGGAAAATGTCCAGCATCACAAAGGGCTCGTCGCGCGCGCAAGAAAACCTAATCATTTGCGTCGTCTCAGTAAATCGTGAAATTCGCGCGCGCGAAAAACCAGATGCTCTCTGATGGAGCTGTTGTGGGCAGTTCAGTTATGGGAGTCCTAGAACTCCTCCCTCTTGAACCTCCAGAGGGCGACGACCACGAACACCACAGAGCACACGGCTACCGACGCGATTGGCACCCATGTGGACAGGGGCTCTCCCATGGCCAACGCCGTCGCCATCTCAGTGAGCCTCTTGGGCATATACTGAGGAAGCGACGGCACCCAGATGGCCGCCAGCCCGGAGAGGTTCTGGAGTATAAGCAGGGCTATTGGGATCCCCAGCACGGGCCCCCTCCCGCTGAAGAAGGTGCCCAGCATCATCGTCAGCGTGAGCCAGAATGCCAGGTGGAGGCACTCCATGCCCAGCGCCCTCGCGAGGTCCAGCCAGGGGACCGTCCCCACCCCGAAGCGGGCGAGGACCACGTTGAAGGCGAGGCCCTGCAGCCCCACCAGGAGGCCGAATATCCAGAGGGCGTTGACGAGCAGCTTGGAGAGCAGGAAGGCGTCCCTGGAGAGGGGGGAGGAGAGCACCCACTC
>CAYONH010000168.1:0-4362 GCA_964405275.1 uncultured Candidatus Bathyarchaeia archaeon
CCATGTCGCCGAGGATCATGGTGGCGTAGGGTCCGAAGTAGACGTGGCTGAAGTCGAGTACCCGTATCTTGTCCATTAATCCCATTCATCTATCCCCCGATCTCGTTGTCTCCTAGATCTTTTCAGTGATATAAAACTCGCAGCCTCAATCGAAGACGATCTACGTGTTCCGGAGCCCAGGGCTATTAAGTGTTAAATCAATCCTCCACGAGAACTTTACTCCCTTAGGGTTGAGCGTGTGTTTAATGACAGGTGAAGAAGGTTCCGTGGTTCTCCTCATGGGTAACGAGGCGGTTGCTCGGGGTGCTATTGAGGCAGGGGTTGACTTGGCCATCGGGTATCCGGGGACCCCCTCATCTGAGGTCATCCCCACCCTCGTGCCCCTCGCCGAGGATGTGGGTATGAGGGCTGAGTGGGCTGTGAACGAGAAGGTCGCCTTCGATATTGGCACAGGGGCGGCTTTCGCCGGCTCTAGGTGTCTCGTTACGATGAAGAGCGCTGGCGTGAACGTGGCCTCGGACTCCATCATGTCCGTCGCCTACGGCGACGTCAACGGCGGGCTGGTTATATACACCGCCGACGACCCCGGTGCCCACGCCGGGATGGAGGAGACAGACAGCCGGCTCTACTCCGCCATCTCGCTGCTGCCTATGCTCGATGTGACGGACCCCCAGGACGCCAAGGACGCAATAGTCGCTGCCTTCGATCTCTCCGAGGAGTACAAGGTTCCTGTCTTCGTGCGCTCAACTTCGAGCGTGGCCCACATGAGAGGCAACGTCACCTTGGGCCCCGTGAGGAAGATCAAGCGGGAGCCGAAGATGGAGAGGAATATCAGTCGTTTCACACGGGCCTCCCCCGTCTGGTGCCAGCAGCAGCACGCCCTCCTCAACGAGAGGGTGGAGCGGATGAGGCAGCCCCTAGAGGACTCAGCGTTCAACACCCTGAATGTGCCTGGAGGGGCGAAGATGGGGGTGATTGCCTCCGGGAACGCCGTGAACTACCTGAAGGAGGTACAGGCCAACCACGGCCTCACGGATCTCGCCGTCCTCAGGGTCGGGACGCCGAATCCCCTGCCCGAGGCTCTCATCCGGGGCCTCCTGGAGAAGGTCGACGCCCTCCTCGTGCTTGAGGAGCTGGAGCCCCACGTGGAGCTGAGGGTGAGGGCCATGGCCTCAGACCAAGAGAGGCGTGTGGTGATCCACGGGAAGCACGATGGAGCCCTCTCGAAGGTGGGTGAGTTCAACTACGACATCGTCGAGGCTGCTGTCGGGAAGCTCCTCGGAAGGAGCCTAGGCGGGAGGACATCCGAGGTCGATGCCGCCATGGCTGAGGCGGGGAAGCTCGCCCCGAGGAGGCCCCTCCCCTTCTGCCCTGGCTGCCCCCACAGGGGGACGTACACGGCCTTGAAGCAGGCATTGAAGGAGCTGGGCTACGGCAAGGACGAGGCCATCATCACGGGGGACATCGGCTGCACCATACTCGGGATGCATCCGCCCTTCGACATGTGCTGGAACGAGGTGAGCATGGGGGCTTCCATCGGCCTCGCCATAGGCATCAAGTACGCAGGAATCGACAGGCCCGTCATCGCCACCATAGGCGACTCCACGTTCTTCCACGCCGGGATGCCGCCCATGGTGAACGCCTCCATGAACGAGGCAGACATAGTCATCGCCGTCCTCGACAACAGGATCACCGCCATGACCGGCCACCAGCCCTCCCCCACTTCGGGCTACAGGGCCACGGGTGACCCCAGGGGGGAGGTCAAGATCGAGGAGATGCTCCGCGCCGCCGGTATCAAGAGCGTCCAGGTGGTGGACCCCTACGACCTCGAATCATCCAAGAACGCCTTCATCGAAGCCATAAAAACGAAGGGGCCCACGGCCGTCGTCCTAAGTAGGACCTGCTCCCTGGTCGCCCGGAGGATGCGGAAGACGGATCCGCCGTCCATGGTCGACCCCGAAAAGTGCACGGGCTGCCTGCTCTGCGTAAGGACACTGAGCTGCCCAGCGATGACGATCGAGGCGGACGGCAAGATGTCCATCGACCAGGACACCTGCAACGGCTGCGGCATCTGCGCCCAGATCTGTCCCTTCGATGCCATCAGGGCGGGAGGCGCCTGAGATGACGGCATACAACATCCTGATCTCGTCCGTCGGCGGCCAGGGGGGTATAACCCTCGCCAGGGCACTCTCCACCGCTGCGATGGGCATGGGGCTCAATGTGCGGGTGGGTGAGAGCCTGGGGATGGCCCAGAGGGGAGGCTCCGTCAGGAGCCACGTGAGGCTGGGGGACGCCGTCCACGGCGCGCTGATCCCGGAGGGGAAGGCGGACGTGGTGCTCTCCCTGGAGCCCGCGGAGGCCCTGAGGGTCGTCAAGTACCTCGGCGGGGATACCACGGTCATCGTGAACAGCAGCCCCGTCCTCCCCATCTCGGTCCTCCTCAACGAGACCTCCTATCCCGAGATCGGGGACATCGAGGAACTCCTGAGGAAGGTAGCAGGCAGAGTCTACACCATACCCGCCCTAGACCTGGCCGTCAAGGCCGGCACCTCCAGGAGCCTAAACGTGGTGATGCTGGGGGCCTACATGGCGCTGGGTGAGCCCGCGCTCTCCATGGATGCCGTCAAGGCGGCCCTGAAGGAGACGCTGCCCCCCCGGTACCTGGAGATGAACATGCGGGCCTTCGAGATGGGTATGGAGGAGATGAGGAAAAAGCTCTCCCCATAACTACAATATTAAAAAAGGGGCTATTCCTTCCCAGGCCTTACACACCAAACAGTCTTCCAGACACAGGTCTTGGAGATTGAGCGGGCCTATGATAGTTGATCTAGATGCCGCAGATCTCCCTGATGGCTGCGAGCATCTTGTCGTTGTTCGGCGGGCAGCCCTCGACGAAGCGCCCTTTATCTTCACATCTTCTGAGGCAGGTGCCCATGATCAGCGGCGTGTTCGGCAGGCCGTCCGGCACCTCGGCGTTCTCGCCGACCACGATGAAGAGGTCCCTTATCTCCCCCATCTTCTTCATCTGCTCGAGGTCGTAGAGGACGCTGTGGATCGTGCCATGGCAGGCGCTGCAGGCGCCCTTGGTGATGACCGTGACCCCCTCGGCGAAGTCGGTGCCCGTGGGCGCCCTCTCGAACCTGTGCGTGAAGCTTGAGACGGGCTCGCCGACGACCTCCACCTCGGCGTCCAGGTCCGTCAGCCCGTGCTCCGCAGCCTCGACGAGGTAGTCCAGCTCCGAGGCGTCGAAGCCCATGACCTTGGATGCGACGCGGTCGAGGCTGAAGATGTCCCTGCTGGCCATGACGGCGTTGAGCTCCACCTTGGGTCCGAAGCTGGGGCCGAGGCCCTCCATGGCCACGATGCAGTCGAGGACCGTGAGGTCGACGGGCACCGTCTTCGAGAGGTCGAGGATGCCCTTCACGACCCCGATCTTGTGGAAGTTCCTCTTCATGTATCTGGGCATCACTCCCTTCAGGTTCTTGACGCCGAGGGTGACCTGGAGCTGGTCATGGGTCTTCATGACGGGGAGGTTGATCCTGACGTCGGCGTCCATGAACTCCTTGCTCACCTTGATGGTGGGGGTGATCAACGGGTCCCTGACCGCCAGCTCGACGTGCTCGTCCCTGTCGACGTCGACCACCTCGGCCCCATACCTTTCAGCTAGCGCCTTGATACCGCTCAGCTCCAGGGCCTTGCTCGTCTCCGTGAAGTACCCCGCCCCCTCGACGACCTTCACCTTGCCCGCCCCCGCCTCATTGCAGAGCCTGATCAACGCCTCGACGACGCGTTTATCCGTGGTCACCCCGGGCCCCGAAAGCGTCCCCGTGACGACGTTGGGCTTGAGGGCGACCGTCTGACCCGGCCTGACGATCTTCTCCAGCCCCCCGAGGAGGTCGATGGCCTCCTTCACCATCTGGTAGACGCGTTCATCGTCCGGTCTCTCGGATGCCCTGATAATAGAAACCTTGCCCATGACGGTTCACTATCTCAGTCAGCGTAACGTTATTTGAAACATTCTAGAGGAGAAGGGAAGTCGTTATCATCGAAGTCATGATGATGCCTCCATGCGCAAGGTGATCACAGTTCTTTCAAGCCCCTCTGAGAGTCACTACTCCTCCCAGGGCCTGAAGGACTGGGGGGAGACCTCGTCAGCCGTCCTCTTGAAGTGGTGCACCTCGGGTATCCTGCTCCAGATCCTCTCCCCGGCCTCCTGGACCTCCCGCACAAGTTTACCCTCGTCGACGTAGAGCAGCATTCCGTCCTCAACGAGCTTCTTCCCGTCGACGATGACCGTCTTCACGTCACCCCTCTGGGCGCAGTTCACCAGGTTCCTGATGGGGTCCCTGCAGGGGACGTTGT
>CAYONH010000169.1:0-4354 GCA_964405275.1 uncultured Candidatus Bathyarchaeia archaeon
CCGGGGAGGCCCCAGCGCCCGTAGGAGGGCTCGTTCCCCCGCCTGACGAGGAGCACCCTGCCCTCGGCGAAGACCATGGCCGCCACGCCGACGACTGGGGACGACGGATATTCACGCCTCGTTTCCCTTTCCACCCTTCAGAACTGATGACTGCTTCCGGACTCCAGAGCCTTCAGGTTGACCTCGCGCATCGACGGACGCATCAGCGCGTTCACAGCCTCCCTGAGATCATCCAGGGAGACGACCTCCGAGAGCTTCGACAGGGCCCCCAGGAGGACCATGTTCGCCACTATCGGGTTACCTAATTCGATGGCTATCTCCGTGGCCGGGAGGTGCTTCAGGTCGACGTCGCTCCTCGCCTCGCCGTCACCTAGAGACTTCAACACGGCCGAGTCGACGAGCACGAGGGCGTTCTCTTTCGCCCTAGCCTGATACTTCTTGAATGCTGCGGGAGACAGGACTATGATGATATCTGCCTTGTCAAGCTGGAGGTCGTAGATCTCGGAGTCTGAGACGATCACCTCTGACCTGCAGCTTCCCCCACGCGCCTCCGAGCCGTAGCTCCTAGTGAACATCACCTCTTGGCCAGCTCGGAAGAGGGCCTCCGTCAGGAACTCCCCGGCGGCGATGATGCCCTGTCCGCCAGTCCCCGAGATCAGTATCCCAGTGTACACGCCACTACCCACCTCCGGCCTTCCTGATGACTTCCCGCAATGACTCGGTGAACTCGGGCCTCTCATCCCTGACGAACACTCCAAGCTCGATCTTCCCCTCAGTGCTCCCGAGCAGCCTCTCAACGGACCCCAGCGAGGACACCTCCCCTAGGTCCACCTCCGGCTTCGAGGTCACCTTGATCACCCTTCCTACATCTATTCTGTCCACGGCCTCAGCATCAACAAATGAGAATTTTGCCTTGATCTCCTCCAGGGTCGCGTCTGGAGATTCCTTCGGGGTGGCGTACCGGACATTATCCCGGATCGTCCTCCCTTTGACGTGTGTGCTCTCGTCCAGCATCTTCAGCATCCTCACGGGGAGCCTGTGGACCGCGTCCCGCAGGTTAAACATCCGCCTCTGCTGCGTCGGGCACTGGGTGAGGACCTCTATGAACGAGAAGCCCCTGTTCTGGATCCCCTCCTTGATGCTCCTGGTCAGCTCCACGACGTTGTTCACCGACCACCTGGCGACGTAAGTGGCACCGGCAGCGGCGACGAGCCTGGTGATGTCGAAGGGGGTCTCCGGGTTCCCGTACGGGGACGTCACAGTGATCTCCCCGTGATGGGTGGTGGGGGCTATCTGCCCACCCGTCATGGCGTAGCTCATGTTGTTGACGAGTATCGTGGTGATGTCGATGTTCCTCCGTGCGGCGTGGATCAGGTGGTTCCCCCCTATCCCGGCCCCGTCACCGTCGCCCGTGAAGACCACGGTGACCAGATCGCTGTTGTAGGCCTTGGCGCCCGTCGCGAAGGCGAGCGCCCTGCCGTGGGTCGTGTGGAGAGTGTCCCCGTTGAAGTTGGGGCTGGGGATCCAAGCGGAGCACCCGATCCCGGAGACGCATAGGACCTTATCCTTGGGGATCTCAAGATCGTCGATGGCCCTGACGAAGCAGTTCAGGATGGTCCCGTTCCCGCAGCCGACGCAGAACGGCGAAGGCTGGCTCCGGACGTATGTGTCCCTGTAGTAGCCTAGGGGCTTGACGGACATCATGCCATCCTCCCTATCGCCTGAGAGATCTCATCCACCATGGGCAGGACTCCCCCTATCCTGGAAAGTAGGTGGATATCTGCTCTGCCACCGGCAGCCCTCTCGACTTCCCGCACGTACTTGCCGACGTTCATCTCCACGACAAGTATGTCCCTGACCTGATCTGCTAGGTTCGAGATCAGCCTCTCCGGGAAGGGCCAGATCGTGCGAAGCCTCAGTAACCCCACCTTCACGCCTTCAATCCTCGCCTTCTTCACCGCCCCGTAGCACGGCCTAGCCGCGGCTCCGAAGGAGACGACGGCTATCTCCGCGTCGTCCATGTCCACGGAGACGGAGTCGGTTATCTCCTCCGCTCCGAGTATCTTCTCCCTGATCCTCTTCACCTTCCTCTGATGATGTATCGGGGCATAGTCCCTGACCCCGGTGGGCCTGTGGGTGGAGCCCGTCACCAGGAGGTTATATCCCTCCCCGAAGCGCGGCATCTCCGGAACCATTGAGGGGTCGTCGGTACCGAAGGGGGTGGAGTCTGGACCAGTGGGCCCTCTACGGTCGTAGGTCTCCACGTGCTCGGGGACCACCAGCTTCTCTTTGATATGGCCGATCATGCCATCAGCCATGAGCATGACGGGCGTCCTATACCTCTCCGCGAGGTCGAATGCCCTCACCGTCAGGTCGAACATCTCCTGGACGGACCAGGGGGAGAGGGCGATCACCTCGTAGTCCCCGTGGGAGCCGTACTTGGCCTGGTAGATGTCCTGCTGACCGGGGAGGGTCGCCTGACCCGTCGAGGGCCCGCTCCTCTGGACGTTCACGACGACGCACGGGGTCTCCGTCATGTGGGCGTAACCGATGTTCTCCTGCATGAGGCTGTACCCGGGTCCAGAGGTGGCTGTCATCGCCTTCGCGCCGGCCCAGGACGCCCCGATCACGGCGGCGATGGAGGCGATCTCGTCCTCCATCTGCAAAAAGTATCCTCCGGCCTTCGGTATGTTGGCCGCCATGTAGTGGGATATCTCGTTCGCGGGGGTGATTGGGTAGCCGGCGAAGAACCTGCAGCCCGCCCTTATGGCGGCCTCGGCGCATGCCTCGTTTCCCAGCACCAGGTGTCTACCGGGCTTCATCCCTCTGCCTCCTCGACGGATATGGCGAAGTCCGGGCAGAACCGCTCGCACCACCTGCAGCCGATGCACTCCCCCTCCACGTAGGGGAGGACCCCGCCCATGGAGGTCATCTCCTCGGACTCCTTGAGGATACCGGCACCATACTTATCGCAGGCGTACACGCAGATGAGGCAGCCCTTACAGGCATCCCCGTCGATGACGGGGTTAAACCTCTTCTTCGATGTCCCCTGCCCTGAATCAGTGCTCACCATCGTATCCGTCTTCGTCCGTGGTATGCCTTTAATCTTTTTCCTGGGGGGCAGGGCTCGTCATGCTCGTTTGTTGTTGCAGGCGACATACATCCCTTAATTAGAAAAATGAATCAACTGGAACCTCAATCTGCGAATATGGAGCGTTGACATATGGCTGACGAATCAGAAGTAATGCCAGATGATGTTAACATGACCCAGGATCCGGATCTGTTTACGAATCCTCAGGGTGATGTAGAGGGCGCGGAGGTCGCTCTGGCTCCAGGGTCAGAGGAGCAGGGAGCCCCCGGGGCCCTCCTTGAGGAGCCGGAGGAGGCCCCCCTCGAGCCCGAACTATTCTACGATGACGAGGAAGGCCAGCCCCTAAACGCCGAGGAGGCCACGATCCTCGTCCTCCACTTCCTGCAGCGGATGCGGAAGAGGATCGTCACCCCGAGGAAGGCCGTCCTCAACGATGACAACGTCTTCGTCGTCGAGGTCGATCTCAATGAGGAGAAGGCCACGATCCACATCAACGCGGAGACGAGGGAGATCGTCGAGTACATCATCGAGCCCCTCGTGAAGGAGGCCAAGCCCCTGCCCATCCCGATAAGAAGGCTGGCCATAGGGCTTGCGGGAGCCTTGTCCCTGCTCGTCGTCTACATATTCCAGAAGCCTGTCCTCGACGCCCTGAGCCCGATCCTATCAGGCATCACCAGCGACCACCTGATCATCGGGGGCGCGGTCCTGATAGCGGCCGGCGGAGTCATCTGGTGGCGCAGGAGAGGGTAGCAGCCTACTAGGATTCACGCCACTTCTTCATGACTAGGTTCGCGACCGAGGAGTCCTGGATGGCCAGGCCGACGCTCTTGAACACCGTCAAGCCGTCTTCAGGGGTCCTGCCCTCCTTCTTGCCGAGGACGAGCTCCCCCAGCTCAGCGTAGATATGATCCTCCGTGATGGCCCCCTCCGAGATAGGGATGAGTATGTCTCCCGCCTCCTCCATGATCGCCTCCCTGCTGTCGACGACGACCTTCGCCTCGCTCACGGTCGCTGTGTCCAGCTCCCGCCAGTCGGGGTAGAAGGCCCCGATGGCGCCCACGTGGACCCGGTCACCCAGCCACTCCCTGCGTATGACAGGGTTCTTCGACGTGGTGGCCGTGACCACGACATCTGCGTCCGCCACCGCCTCGGCCCCGCTCGACGAGGGGATGATGTCCACGCCCAGCTTGGGCCCCATCTCCTCGGCGAACCGCCTCATGCGCTCATCGGAGAGGTCGAAGAGCCTGATCGTCTCGAGCTCGC
>CAYONH010000170.1:0-4351 GCA_964405275.1 uncultured Candidatus Bathyarchaeia archaeon
TTCAATGGAGAGCCTTGGGGCGCGAAGGACATTCGATGGACGGGAGTCCTGGAGAAACGCGGTGGGAGCTGGAAGATGTGTCAACAGCATATGTCGGATGCCAACGATAAGAGCCCAAAATAACGGTTGTAAAAATATCGGCGGTTGGTAGCGAGTCTGTGTGTGGGGTAAAATTTTATCTTTTTTATTTCCCTCACTCGCGCGCGCTTTCAATTGTGCGCATTAATGATTTCGAGACCAAGCTGCATACCAATTTCTCCCAGGTCGACCCACGTTGGGACGTCCGTGTTCATCAACTCTACAATCACCAGCTTCAACTCGGGAAGTATGATAAGTGCTTGAACACCGACGCCCGTATGATAGAAGCCGCTGCTGCCAACCATCTGTGCAGCCGGAGTGCCCACAGGAATCGTATTCCACATGTAGCCGTACCCCACACCCGAATCACTGTCAACAACGGAGTATGATGCCGTACTCTCCGTGATCCAGGCAGGCGGAATGATCTGTTGGCCAAGCCAGTTCCCGCCTTGTTGATACAAGACCCCAAATCTGATCAAGTCTCTCGCGCTCATGCGAATCTGCGTGGCCGGGTGCTGGGATTTCTCGGGTTCAAATTTATAAGAGCAGTCGGTAAGACTGAAATCTTGCATGCCGATTGGATCGGCGATTTCTGTTTTGAAAGCCTGAAGGCTGTCGAGACCGGTCTTCTGCTCAAAAATGGTGATGGCAACGTTAAAGTCCCAATTATTGTAATAATAGAACGTACCATGTGGATGGCTCCCACGTGGAGGCCGGAGTTCAATCATTGAGGAAGCCTCCGCAGCCGCCTCATGATATACACCTGATCGCGCTTGCAGCAACTCGCGGACCGTTGCCTGCTTCTCCGCACTGGTCAGACTTGGCGGGATATCATCGATGCCAAGCTGCTCAAGTGTTTCATCGAGGTTGACCTCACCTCGACCCACATGGATGCCGTAGAGCGCGGACTCGAACGGTTTTCGAATGGAGTGAACGAAAAAGTTTTTTGTGATCTCGCCCCACGAGAAGAACACCTTTCCATCATACGCAGCCATTATCGCTGCATAGCCCGATTCCTCGGCAAGCTGTTTCACAGAGTCCAGTTTCTGCGAGGACCACCCAACTTCCTCCGGCGTCACATACTGGAACCCATCAGCCGACTGATCGGGCTCACTGAAGAAGTAGTATGTTCCTACAACTGCAATGAGCACCACGATCGCGATGATTATCGCCTGAGTCTGGGTCACCGCCCTCCTGGAAATAAACATCCTTATGCCCTCTTTCATTCTTGGTATCTGTATAGCTCTCCATGCGAGCGTTTAATAAATCTTGAATTGATTTCACTGAAAACAATCGCGTTTGCTGTAAGTTAATCACACGCGCGTATATGCCCCGGGCGGGTTTCCAACTTGAGGTAGAAATGCACAGCGTGAGGGAGATTATGTCTGTGCAACAACATTCGGATTACCGGAAAGTAGATAGTATGAATTCTATTCATTAATTCGGTCTGCCTTACTAAACCAATTTCCTGATATAGTTTCCCTAAAATGAGCTTCCACTCTGCAGGTGACTGAGGGCATTGTGTGTGTGGGGATTAAATTTTATCCAAAAAAAATTTAACCGCTGCACGCGCATGGAGATAAACATTACTCCCGCGCTCGTCTTCAATAATATATTTATGTTACGTCGCTTCGACAAGGTGCATCGTCGGCGTGCGCTCGCGCATGAGCATTGACATGAGTGATTTCTATCTTTTTCTCTTCATATGACTCCATACACAAGGTGTTGCATTTTGGTTTAGAGGTGTAAATCATACAGCATTCTATGTCATTGAATAGTTGTTGGGTTTCTCGTTCCTGGTCTTTTTTAGTAATTATTCCTGTTCTAAACCATAGATCCGAGTTTGGTTCGTCTTTCTTTTCTTTTTTCATGCAGTCGTCCGCGTCGTGTGGCTGTTTTAGCCTGTCTCTAATTTTTTGTTCGAAGGACTGACCAATATAAAGGAGTTTTTTATGTGTTACTTTTTTTGTTTCTTTGTTATAGACACTTGCGTAAATTGCATAGAAACCTTTCTGATCTAAATAATCTAAAGTCGAGAGTGCAATGTTTGATAACCTAGATGTTTCTTTAGACCAAGTTATAGTTACTTTAATCATATCTATGCATTTAATTGTAGTTATTCATATCAGTTATGTGTGTGTGGGGGGGTTAAATTTTATACCCCCCCCGAACTTCGTTCTGGGGAAGTGGGAGGGCATTACCGATGCTCTGGCTGAGGTTAATGTCGAGGCGGGTTAACATGACACCCATAGGCGACTATAGCCTTATACTCACCTCAGACTAATCCTTGTCCGGTGTAATGTCATTGGTGGATGTTGGTTTACTGCAGACACTGTCGTATGCAGCGGCTGCCATAGGAGTATGCGTGGCTACGGCCTACTACGTGATGACACTCAGGAACCAGAACAGGACGAGGCAAGCGCAGCTCTTCATGCAGATCCACGCGCAGTGGAGGGACAGGGCCTTCATCAAGGGATTCTACGACGTTCTGAATATATGGGAGTGGAATGACTGGGAAGATTTTTGGGCTAAATATGGTCAGGTGTCAAACGAGGAAGCCTTCATTACTGTTATCGAAATAGCCTGGTACTTCGAGGGTGTAGGTCAGCTGCTGAGGGACGGGCTGATCGATATAAGACTCGTCGACGCAATGTACTCGGACCGCGTCATACGCCTCTGGGAAAAAAGCCTTCCGATAGTAGTGGGGCTGAGGGAGATGTATCGGAACCCTGACTACTACGGTAACTACGAGTACCTCTACAATGAGCTGAAGAAGAGGCATGTAACACAATGACGCCTGCCAGTCCCGACTGACGCTAAACCAAATTTAACCATCAGAATTACCAAGTGAGAGTTCAGTTTGGCTGAGTATAAACCTCAGAGTGCCCTTACTGATGTCTTCTCCCAGTTCCTTCGCAGGTTTCTTATACGCTCGGCTGAAGTATGAACCTATCACGGGAATGTGTTCGAATGGTTGAGAGGACGACATTGCTGAAGGACGCCGACTTCGTTGTCAGGGACTCACTGAGAACAGAGAAGGGTACCTCGATCGCTGTCAAGGGGAACAGCATCCTCGACGTGGGCATGGAGCTGGATGGCGCGTACTCCTATGATGATGTCATCGACTGCCGGGGGAGGGTGCTCCTCCCGGGGCTCATCAACTGCCACACCCACATCCACGAGACCATCATGAGGGGACGGGGCCACGACCTCCCCTTCCACGACTGGTGCGACAGGCTCGTCTTCCCAGCCGCCGAGGCCATGGAGGAGGAGGGGGACGAGCTCTACTACGCCCTCGCCCAGCTCGCGGCAATGGAGAACGCCGCCAGCGGAACCACCGCATTCGTGGAGCACAGCGTCAACTTCTCCAAGTTCCACGCCCACACCATGGCCAGGGGGATGAGCGACTTCGGCATCAGGGGGGCGGTCGCCAGGGGGGCCGAGGACTTCTCGGTCATCGACAGGGGCCACGTGGGTACGCTGGAGCAGCAGATCAGCGAGACCCGGGAGTTCCTTCAGGGTTGGAAAAAGGAGGGAGAAGACCTGGTGCAGGCCTGGGTGGGCCCCTCCGGGGGGAAGAGGACCGTCGGGGGGTGCACAAACGAGGGGCTCCAGAAGCTGAAGAAGCTCGCCGACTCCTATGACACCCGCTACCACATCCACTTAGCTGGGACGGAGCAGGAGATCGAGAACGTCAGGAGGGACACGGAGTTCCCGGGGAGTATAGCGATGGCGAAGGACCTAGGGCTCCTGGACGAGAGGACCTCCCTAGCCCACTGCATCTGGATGGTAAACGATGAGAAGGAGATACTCAAGGAGACAGGCGCCCAGATAGCCCACTGCCCAAGCTGCAACCAGATCTGCGCTATCGGCGTCCTGCCCCTCGCCGACCTCCTGGAGCGGGGTGTGACCGTCGCCCTCGGGACGGACGGAGGTCCCCAGAACGACTCCTACGACATGTACAGGGACATGAGGCAGGCCGTCCTCCTCCAGAGGATACACCTCATGAAGGCTGACGCCGTGAGGCACGCCCAGGCGTTCAGGATGGCCACGGAGCACGGTGCCAAGGTCCTAGGTATTGACAACCTGGGAAAGCTAGACCCCGGATACCTCGCCGACATCGTCGCCGTCAAGGTTGAAGGTAACCCCTTTCTGACGCCCATGTACGACCCCCTGGAGACCTTGGTCTACGCGGGCTCCGGGGGCCGAGATGTCTCCATGACAATGATCGATGGGAAGGTGGTCTACCGGGAAGGAGAGTTCACGACTGTGG
>CAYONH010000171.1:0-4321 GCA_964405275.1 uncultured Candidatus Bathyarchaeia archaeon
GTAGTACTTGGCATTGTTCTCGAGAAATACGCCTGATTGACCTATTCCCCTCTGCATCATCGTGCTGAACTGAGGTGGAAGCCCCAACTCCTCCAGCGACATAGCGGTTTCCGGTGATACAGCCCCCTTCTCTTTGAATATTTCAGCTATCTTAATGATCCTGTCCTTAAGTATTCCAGGAGAACGCCTCATTCCCATTCCCCCCATCATGCCACTGGACCGCGCTAAAGGTTCAGGCGTCTCGACTGGTTTGATGTATTCAAAGTCTTCATCCTTGTTAGTTCCCTTGAACTGGCTCATGTAAAGGTTGTAGTAGAAGCCCCTCTTCTCCAGGAGCTCCTCATGCGTCCCGCGTTCTACTATCTCGCCGTTGTTGATGACCAGAACCTTGTCGGCATTCCTGATGGTGCTCAGTCTGTGGGCTATCACGAAGCTCGTACGCCCCTCCATCAACCTCTGAAGAGCCTCCTGAATCTGGATCTCAGTTCTCGTATCCACGCTGCTTGTGGCCTCATCCAGTATTAGTATACTGGGATCAGCCACAATAGCCCGGGCGATGCTCAGAAGCTGCCTTTGACCTTGGCTCAGGTTGCCAGCCCGTTCACTGAGTTCCGTCTCGTAGCCCTGGGGCAGGCGCCTTATGAAGCTGTCCGCGTTAGCCAGCCTCGCTGCCTCTATGACCTCCTCGTCTGTAGCCTCCAACCGCCCATACCTGATGTTATCCATCACCGAACCGCTGAAAAGGAACACATCCTGCAAGACAACTCCCAGCTGCCTGCGGAGGTCGTTCTTTCTGTACTCCCTGTTGTCTCGTCCATCGATGTAAATGGAGCCCCCTTGGATATCGTAGAGCCTCGACAGTATGTTTACCATGGTGGTCTTACCTGCACCAGTTGGGCCTACTATAGCCACCTTCTCCCCCGACTCCGTGTCAAAGTCCATGTTCTTAAGCACCTTCACCCCCGGGACATAGCTGAAGTCGACATTCCTGAACTCCACCTCTCCCTGGAACCGATCCACGGGGACGGCATCTGGAGCGTCTTCAATCTCCGGCTCAACATCCAGAATCTCGAAGACCCGTTCTGCGCCTGCCAGCGCCGACTGTATGCTGTTATACAGGTTAGAGAATTGTCTTAGAGGATCTGAGAACCTACGGCTATAAGCGATGAAAACGCATATCGTGCCAATAGTGGCTAATCCCTGTAATGCCATCCAGCTTCCTACGCCTGCCACTATCGCAATATTGGCGTTGCTCAGGATCCCCATTAGAGGACGAACCGTCATAGTGTAGGTCTCAGCCCTCGTCCCCATCTCGCGCACATCGGAGTTGGCTTTCTTGAACTTCCTGTTGGAGGACTCCTGCTGTCCGAAGACGATGACGGCTTTCTGCCCGGTTAATGTTTCCTGCATTACTCCGTTGAGGCGACCCATGTTCTGCTGTAGAGACCTGAAGATACTTCTCGCCTTCTTGCCTACATAAGAGGTTATAGCCACCATGATGGGAAAGATGATGAGGCTTGCCAGAGCCAGCCACGTGTTCAAGATAAACATAGCTACAATAATGCCAACGATTAGGAGGCTGCTTCGAGTCAGCTCCGTGATGTTCTGGGAGAGAACCGCTCCGATGGTATCGATATCGTTAGTTAACCGGCTCATCAGGTCCCCAGACTGTGACTTATCGAAGAAACTGAGACTCAAGGTCTGGATGTGCTCGAAGAGGTCTTTTCGCATAGTCTTCAGGCTCTTCTGGCTTACTGCGGACATCATCCAGCCCACAGCCATATCCGTGGTCGCCGCTGACAGGTATACGCCGGCAAGCACCAGGCTTATCCTCACCAGTCCATTCCAGTTCCTTGGAATAATGTACTGGTCTATGGCTACACCTATGAAGTAGGGGGCCACAAGGCTCAGGAGCGTGCTTATAGTCGTTAAGACTATGGCTATCACGATGTGTCCCTTGTACATGTTCAGGTATCCTAGGAGACGTCTTACCGCCCCCCTGGGGTCCTTGGCCTTCTCCACGTTACGCCTCCTGCCAGGGCCATGACGCATCATCCTCGGCTGTTCTCTAGGCTTTTCCTGCCGTTCCATACCTTTGCTCACTGGTTTACACCTCCTCCCAGCTGGCTATCATAAATATCTCGGTATATGGGGCTCGTCTCCATGAGTTGACTGTGATTGCCCTCAGCGGCTATCCTACCGTCCTCCAGGACGAGAATCTTATCCGCGTTGAGCACGGTGCTGATCCTCTGGGCGATAACAAAGTTCGTGCTCTCCCTCACGATCTCCTTCAAAGCCTCCTCGATCTTGATCTCGGTCTCCACGTCCACAGAACTCGTGCTGTCATCCAATATGAGAATACGGGGTTTAACGAGGAGAACCTGGGCTATCGCTATCCTCTGCTTCTGTCCGCCGCTTAGGTTCACGCCCCTCTGACCTACTATGGTATCGTAACCGTTCGGGAAACTCATGATAAATTCATGGGCCTGAGCAGCCTTAGCTGCCTCTATAATCTCTTCCTCTGACGCGTTGGGACGACCATACCTAATACTGTCTCTAATTGTACCGCTGAAGAGTATTGACTCCTGTAAGCTTATTCCCACAGCACTGCGAAGACTCTCAATGCTAATATCTCGAACATCTACACCGTCTATACTCACCCTTCCCCCTGTGACATCGTAAAATCTAGGGATCAGATGAACGAGGGTGCTCTTCCCCGAACCTGTTGCGCCCAGGATAGCCACCATCTCCCCGGGCTCAGCACTGAAGCTTATGTCAGTGAGGACAGGGGCGCCACCATCGTTACCGTAAGTGAAGCTCACATCCTCGAAGACTACGTGACCCTTAACATCATCCAGCTTTACCGCACCAGACTTTTCTTTTATGTCTGGTTCCTCATCGAGGACCTGGTTTATCCTGGCGGCTGAGGCTTCAGCTGCCGAGATCTGTCCCGCCATGGACCCCAGTACTATGACGCTGAACATGGCGAGTGACAGATAATTGATGAAGGCCATTATCTGGCCCACACTGGCTAAACCCGTGAACACTTGAACGCCCCCATAGTAAAGCACTGCGACGGTCCCCAGGTTAAGCAGAGCCATAAGGAAGGGCATAAAAACGTTGAGAAGCCTGTTTATCTTAAGGGATGCCCCGTAAAGCTCTTCGTTGGCATTCTCGAAGCGCTTTCCCTCATGACCCATTCTCACAAAAGCCTTTACGACGCGAATGCCTGTGAGATTCTCCTGTATAATCTGGTTAAGATAATCTACTGTTTCCTGCATCCTGGTGAAGATAGGTTGCGCAATTCCCACGAACGCCGTTATCAGGATAAGGGTGACTAGGAGGAGGACGGCCATGATCAAGGAGAGTCTAGGATTCGTGACCCACATGAGGATAATGGAGCCTACGAATGTGAGTGGCATCCTAAAGAACATGCGAAGGCTCATGGTGATAATTAGCCTCACCTGGTTCAGGTCACGGGTGAGACGTGTCAACAACTGTCCCGTCGTGAATTCGTCGAGGTTTCCGAAGCTGAAGGCCTGTATCTTCTCGAATATGGCTTCTCTGAGGTCAGCCTCGAAGCCTCTTGATGCTCTTATAGCCATGATCGTGTTTCCTATCATAAAAATGGCGCTCAATATGCTTGCGCCTATCATGAGGAGGCTGGTCCTCACTATCATGTCCATATCTTTCTTGACCACGCCCTCGTCTATGATTACCTGAATGAGACGGGGTATTGAGAGATTAGCAGCCACCACAAATCCAAGTAGTAATATGGCTAGGATCGACTCCAAGGTATACGGCTTCAGGTAGCCAAAGATTCTTCTAATTTCACTCATCTATTTTTTCCTCCATTTCAAGTTGGTTCGTCGCGTTATCGATTATCGCGTGAAGGCGTGTGTGTGTCTTGGTCATGAGTTTCATTCCTCCCTTAAGTGCTCGTTGTAGAAGGCTATCATCTCGTCGAGTGCCCTTTTCTGCTCTTCAACCATCTTCCGTCCGTCCTTCAGCATCTCGACCCCCTCATTGGAGGGCTTATAGATCCTCCTATCGAGCCTTGAGGGGTCCTCGTCCCACTCCGACTCTAGAAGGTCAGCCTTCTCCATCCGCCTCAATATTGTGTAGAGGCTCCCTGTTTTCATGACCCTCCTCCCGGTCAAGAGCTTATTGACCTCCCCGAGGAGCCTATAGCCGTGCATAGGGTTTATGTAGAGGATCCTGAGGATGAGCAGTTGTACCAGACTTCCACCACGGCGAGACCTACCTGACACCGACATAGATAACAGCGTTACCTATAACAACGTATCATATATTCGTTTTG
>CAYONH010000172.1:0-4309 GCA_964405275.1 uncultured Candidatus Bathyarchaeia archaeon
ATTTTATGTGTCTGGAACCAAGATTAAGGCATGTATGCAGCGCATTTCAAGTTTACACACCGCTCAAGATTTAGTGGCGAATATCACACCTGAGAACATTCGGTGGTTCGGGTATACAGGGTTCTAGGAAATAAAGTGTAAAATTAGATGAGCAGTCTGCCCAGCTCGTCGCTCCTCAGCAGCTGCTCCCAGTTTGACGTGGCCCGCTCCTGGACCTCTGCGACCTCGACGTCCGTGACGTGCCTGAACCGTGCCTGATAGCCCATGTACTCGGAGACGGGCTTGAGCTCCTTCGGCTTGTAGCTGAGCTTGAACTTGTCGCCGTCGATGACCTCGTAGAGGGGCCAGACCCCCGACTGGACGCCGACCCTTGAGACCTCGATGGTCTTCTCTGGGGAGTATCTCCAGCCTACGGGGCAAGGGCTCTGGATGATTATCAGCCTGAAGCCCTCGACCTCCTTGGCGTAGCTGACCTTGGCGATGAGGTCCTCCGGGAAGGCGACGCTCGCGGTAGCCACGTAGGGGACGTAGTGGGCGGCGAAGATCATCGGGACGTTCTTCTTCGGCCTCGCCTTCCCCCTGCTCTTGGGCCCTATGGGGTTGGTGCTCGTCATGGCGTACTGAGGCGTCGAGCCGCTCCTCTGGTTGCCCGTGTTCATGTAGGCCTCGTTATCCTTGGTGATTACCAGTATGTCCTCGTTCCTCTCAGCGGCCGCCGAGAGCCCCTGGAAGCCGATGTCGTATGTACCCCCGTCGCCGAAGAATCCGACAGCTGTGACGTCCGATCTGTTGATCGCCTTGAGGCCTCTGGAGATCCCCGAGAGGTGTGCACCTCCGCCCTCGAAGACCCCAACCACCAGCGGGTTGTTGGTCATGGTGTCTGGGCAGCAGGGGATCATCAGCCTGATGACGTTGGGCCCCAGAGCCTTGAAGGCCAGCCTCGCGGCCAGCGCGGCCCCGCAGCCCTGGCATGCGCTCCCCGGTGTTAGGCCCCTCTCCTCGAGGGTTATCTGGGCTCTTGTCATTCTTTCGCTCATTTCTTAATCACCTCTAGACCCACTCCACGAGACTCTCCACCGTGCCTCCCTGTGCGACCTTGAGGGCCTTCTCGCCGACGTTGTAGAGGTCACCTATGCGCACCTCCTTCCCGCCGAGGCCAGCGTGGAACTGGAGGATGTCGGGCCTCTCCTCGACGTTGTAGACGGTGCTCCTCAGCTTGTTGAAGACCGGGCCACCCTTTCCCGGGCAGATGCTGCGGTCGACCACGGCGAAGGCGTTCACCTTCTCTGCCCACTCCTTGAAGTCTGTCTCTGGGAAGGGGATATAGCTTCTCAGCTTGATGAGCCCCACCTTCTTCCCATCGCTGCGCAGCCTGTCGACCGCCGCTCTCGTGGAGCCAGCTATGGTGCCCATAGCGACGATGGCCGCCTCGGCGTCCTCCATCATGTAGGTCTCGATCATGCCGTTGCCGTACCTCCTGCCGAAGGTCTTCTCGAAGGAGTCCATGGTCTCCCTGAGCACCTGCTCCGAGCCCAGGATGGCCTCGTGGTGGGACTTCCAAGCGTTCTGGGGGTCTCCCCCTCCCATGGCGGCCATCAGCTCCCCCATGAACTTCTGGGCGT
This sequence comes from uncultured Candidatus Bathyarchaeia archaeon, assembly GCA_964405275.1. Classification (GTDB taxonomy): domain Archaea; phylum Thermoproteota; class Bathyarchaeia; order TCS64; family TCS64; genus BS750m-G28. The sequence continues at coordinate 1,623 of CAYONH010000172.1, forward strand.
TGAAGCCGTCGGGGAGGATGCTGGGGTATGCCTTGTTCGGTGGGAGCCATGCGTCCACCGTCTCTTGATCCGGGATATCGACAGGCTCCGCAGTGTACGACAGGACGTAGCCGTCGTAACCGAAGGCGACCGGGATCCTCACTCTCATGTCCTCGGCGACCTTGTAGGCCATGAGGACTGTGTCCAGTATCTCCTGGGCGTGCTCTACGTACCAGTGGATCCAGCCAGTCCACTGCTGGGACATGAGGTCGCTGTGGTCGGGCATCATCCCCTTGTATCCCCTGTGGACCACCGCCATGACCACGGGGAGCCTCCAGGTGCCGGTCTCCTGCATGGGGTGGTGCATGTACAGGAGGCCCGGGCCCGCAGTGCAGGTGAATGTCCTGGCTCCCACCCTTGAGGCGCCCTGGACGATGAGCTGTGCCGTTAGCTCCCCCTCGACGTTCACGAAGTCGAAGTCGAACTCGGCGTTCGCGTGCATCTCCGAGAGGTACTGTGTGATGGTGGTCTGGGGGGTGATGGGATAGGCGCTTGCGACCTGGACCCTCGCCAGCTTGACTCCGGTGGCGCAAGCCTTGTTTCCCACTATAACCTCTGAGGACATTTCAATTAATGACTTGGAGTCTCCCCTTTATATGATGAGTGAGAGTCCATTAGGGCTGAACCTCATTGTTCCCGTTTTATTCTAATAAAGATTCGGTTGATGAGTAAAATATCTCAGATGAAAATACGGAGAGAGCATGGAGGGTTACATTGAGGCGTTGAGCGAGAACCCTTGATGGTTGGCGTACATGCGGCGTATCTCACTGGCTGCCTCCTTGATGTCATGCGCCTCGACGGTGCAGATTACCCTGGGCTTGTGCTTCATGTTCACGTTCGCTTGATATCTCAGTTCATTTCACCGACCTTTACTCGCTGGTGCGCTCAGAAGACTCCCCGGCATTGTATATAAGACCATGCGGAACGGTTTTACGAAGTCTTTGTAGGGGATTGTATCATATGTCAATGTGCTTTATGTGAGCACTGTAGCATCGGCCTGGTTCAACGAAGTATACTGTAGTAGATCATCGCGCGTGAGCAGGTTCTCTTATCAGACCCGTTGAGTAGGTTGCTGTTCTACTGGATGGACTCCAGGAACGTGTTGACCACCTGGAGCAGGCGGCCCACGTCCCAGGAGTAGAGCCCGATGTTGTGGCCGTACTCCTCAAGGTAGACGTGGCGGGCGTGGGGCATCAGGGTCAGCGCGTACTTGACCTCAGCGTCGGACATGATGGCCCCCTTCTCCATGTTCCCCTGGAGTATGATGACGGGGCAGGAGACCTCCCTGAGGAGCTCCTCGTCGTAGCCCTGGGTCACGTTCTCGTAGGCCTCCGTGTCCTCCGCTCCGTTGGCCCAGTCAGTGAGGACCTCCGGGTCAATGTGATGTAGGTAGACGGCCTTGTTGAGCAACGCCGTGTAGTCCAGCCCCTCCCCGTAGGTGCTCTTCCCCTGGCCGGGGACGCTGACGGGCATCTCCGCTACAGCCTTGACCAACTCGTCCATGGGGCCGTCGTGGGCCGCCAGCTTCCTCCATCCCTCCCAGTAGCTGTGGTACTGGGTCATCACCTCCCGGACGTGCTCTACCTTGATTGATGCGTCCCCGAAGATGACCGCCTTCACGAGGTCGGGTCGCCTCCCAGCGACGATGAGTGAGATCATGCCCCCCATGGAGCTGCCGAAGATCACCGCCCTCTCCTTCACCACGCCCTCGAGGAACGCGATGGTGTCCGAGACGTGATCCGCGTACCTGTAGGGCGGAGTCCGGCTTGAGCCGCCGTGCCCCCTGAAGTCGAGTGCGTAGGTGTGCCACCTCATGGAGAGGCTGGGCATGATGGGGAGGAAATATTGCCAGCGGTCTGTCAGCCCGTGCAGGCATACGAGGGGCGTCCCGGAGGCCGGGCCTTCGGCGTAGTTGAGCAGGGCTTCTCCCGTGTCGAACGTCTTCTCTACGAGCATACGATCACCAGTCGATGTACTCTTCTCATCTACGTGGCTTTAAGCTGATTCACTGCCCACTTTCTCGGGGTCTTCCTCCCGCTGTGATAGACTTTTAACGGGCTCGTTCCTAGTCCTAGTCGACCCATAGTGTACGGGAAGATACTGATCGCGCTGGACGGCTCCGAGCCAGCGAACAACGCATTGGAGCACGCGATCCGCATCGCCACCGCGTTCGGGGCGGAGCTGAGGCTCCTCGCTGTCGTCCCCGGGATGATGCTGTCAGTGCTGTCCGAGGAGGTCGATGACTCGCTCATCGCGCCCAGAGCGCAAGACCTCGTCAGCTCACAGGAGCGCCTTAGGTCGGTGTACGGCCAGATATTGGAGGATGCCGCCTCCAAGTTGAAGTCAGAGCACCCGGACCTCGTGTTCGGGACCCTGCTCAGGGAGGGCCGCCCCTCGGTAACGATCATCGAGGTCGCTGAGGAGGAGGACGTTGACCTCGTCATATTGGGGAGTGAGGGGCTGGGGGGCATCACGGGCTACCTCCTCGGGGGGACGAGCCGGCGCGTCATGGACTCCTGCACCAAGCCTGTGCTGATCGTGAAATAGGATCTAGTCATTGTCTTCTGAGGATTATTTATGAAAGTCTTGGCATTGAACAGCAGCCCGAACATGGAGAAAGGAGGCACGGCAACCATTCTCACTCCCTT
>CAYONH010000173.1:0-4303 GCA_964405275.1 uncultured Candidatus Bathyarchaeia archaeon
GCTGAAGGCCATCCAGGACGGCGTCGACCACCGCTGGGAGCTTCTTCAGGAGAAGGCGGGTCTGTGACCCTCACCACTTTTTCCCTTTTTCGGTTATAGGTCTATGCCCTTGATGAGAGGATGGGCGCGACTAAGTTTATTGGGGGTTCTTAAGAGGTCATACCATCAGGCTCGGGAGATTCCATCCAGGGCTGTTGGTCCACGCTTTTAAGAGGTTAGTCGCACCCGAGGGCTACATTATAGTTTATTGTTATTATCGTTTAGTTCGTGATCTCTCTATACATACAAATATTATTATGAACGATTTCGGGGGGTCGGTTGGCGTACACGAATCTTATGATAGGTTGTATGGCTTCCCGTCCGTTATGACGTGTTCGGGGACCAGCTGCCGCCACTCCTCGAGCCATTTCAGGTCTCTGTCCTTCTCCCTGAGGTCGTCCGGGAGCATCTCGGGGATGGTCTCGACGGCGCTCCCTATGGGGTACCAGCGTCCGCATTCGGGGCATACGAGGAGCCCCGCGTCCACCTCCATCATGTTCAGGTATCTGTAGAGGGCGCCGATGTCGTCGGCGTGCTCCTTCAGGAGCTGCTCCTCCGTCTTCTCGCCCTCCAGTTGGGCTATCCTGTCTTTGGTGATAATGAGCATGTCTGCGGCGTCGTTCACGCCGGTCGCATCCACGATCTTTCTTATTGCGGGGGGGCTAATCGTCCCGTCGGTGAGCTGCTTTGCGAGCTGCTTGTGCTTCTTCTTGAGCTCGTCTGAGGGCTGCGCTGCCTCAGCTTTCAGTTCCTTGATCTCCTCCACGCTTGTCTCCCATCGGAAGAAGTAGGCGTCCAGGGGATGGTGCTTGTCTATGGGGCATGCGAGTATGTTCAGGAGCCATGGTTTCATGGTCGATCGTTATTTTGTGGTGGTAGTTGAATAAAAGGCTATTATATTCTTAGGAGGTTGTTCTTGGTGAGTCTGGGCCACCCGGTCTTGGCGTACTTTATCATCCGGGGGTTGGCCTTGAGCCATCTGTACATGTGCCAGAAGCTTTTGCTCCATTTCTCGGTTCTGTCGGGGATGGGTTCGTAGCCGAGGTTGCGTATCTCGTCGAGGTAGGCGCCTTCTATGAGGTCCTGTGCCCGTCCCTCGACCTTGACTCTTTCCACTCTCTCTTCTCCGTATGACTCCTTGAGGGTGATTGCGGCTTTGTCGAGGATGTCCCCTCTGCAGATCTCTATCTTCTCGTCTTTTCTTGGGTTCAGTCGTTTGACGAGCTTTTGGGCGATGAGCCTTGTCTCGTCCCTGTATGCCTGCTTTTTGAAGAGGGGTTTCTGGAAGAATTTGACGTGGACGACATCGTAGACGAAGTCGTCCGTCTCGGGCCTGTAGGCTCCTATGACTGCGCCGTGGAGGAGGTCTCCGTAGCCTGCGTCGTCGATGAGGATGGTCATGGGGGGTCTCTGCTGCGTTATTCTTCTTTAAGCTTGTTGACGATCTCCTGGGCCTTGGGGAAGCGGATGTCCCCGGACTCGACGATGAGCTCCACGGCCTTGGCTATCATGTCTCCCTCTGCTCCTGCCATGACGACGAGGTTGCGGGCGTGGAGGCGCATGTGGCCGTGCTGGATGCCCTCCTGGACGAGGGCCCTGAGGGCTCCCAGGTTCTGTGCGAGGCCGACTGCCACGAATATCTCTGCGAGTTTCAGGGCCTTGGTGACCCCCATTATCTTGAGGGCGAGGCGGGCGGTGGGGTGGGTGCGTGTGGCTCCTCCGACGATGCCGACTGCCATGGGCATCTCGAGGACGCCGACGAGGTCGCCGTTCCCATTCTTGCTCCACTTGCTGAGGGATCTGTAGCGGCCTGTCTGGGCGGCGTAGGCGTGGGCTCCTGCTTCGATGGCTCTGTGGTCCTGGGCGACTGCGAGGGCTGCGGCGATGACGCCGTTCATGATGCCCTTGTTGTGGGTTGAGGCCCTGTAGGGGTCGGCGTCGGCGAATGCCCAGGCTGCGACTATGTCGTCGACGACGTGTTCTCCGCCGATGTTCTCCTTCTTGACGGTTGTCTGGGCCTTGGTGAGGCGTCTGTCGGCGAGGTTGGTTATGATGCGGAGGAGGACCCGTCCGCCGGTGATCTCGTTGACGAGGGGTGCGAGGGTCTCGCACATTGTGTTGACCGCGTTGGCGCCCATGGCGTCCCTGCAGTCGACGAGGAGGTGGAGTATGAGCATCTTGCCGGCTGCTGTTTCGAGGACCCTGTACTCGATGTCCCTTGCTCCTCCGCCGAACTTTACGAGGATGGGGTCCTGCTCGTTGGCGAGCTGGAGGAGCTTCTCCTTGGAGTCCTGGATGGCCTTGATGGCCTTGTCCATGTCTGGGATCTCCAGGACCTGGATCTGGCCGATCATGACGGGGTCGGTGCTGCTGGTTTTTATTCCGTCTCCGTCCCTCATAATTCGGGCCATGTTGCTGGCGGCCGCGACGACGGAGGGCTCCTCGATGGCCATGGGGACGAGGACGTCCTCCCCGTTGAGGCGGAAGTTGACGGCGATGCCGAAGGGGTAGGCTATGGTGCCGACGACGTTCTCGATCATCCTGTCGGCGACTTCGGGGTCGAGGCCGCCTCCCGACTTTAGGAGTGTGATCTCCTCCGGTGTGAGGTCGGCTTTCTCGGCGAGGATCTTTATCCGTTCCTCGGGGGGCAGCCTGTAGTATCCCGATATTCGGCTGGATTTTTTGTCTGTTGACAATTAGGTCTCCTCTGGTCGTGTGTTTTCGGGGGAGTCGATTTTATATAACCCTTCTGGTTTCTGACGGGTTGTACCTGTCCGGCCTGCATTATGGTTATATGTTGGGTGTTGGTCTGTTTGGGGATCTGGGGGTGGCTCGGTTGGAGAAGCTGATCTCGGTGGTGACGGTGGGGGGTACTTTTGATGTTCTCCATAAGGGTCACTGGTTCCTGCTGGAGGAGGCGTTTAATGTGGCTGAGCGGGTTCTCATCGGGCTGACGACGGATAGGTTCGTGGCTCGGATGGGGAAGACGCATCCGGTGGATGTTTACGGGGGACGGCGGGCCGAGCTGGAGGGGTGGCTGGGCTCCCGGGGATTTTTGGAGAGGTCTGAGATCGTGCCCATCGATGACAGTTATGGGCCGACGATCGGGAATCGTCCTCGGAGTAATGTGATCGAGGGGATCCTGGTTTCTGAGGAGACTGAGCCTGGGGCTGAGGAGATTAATCGGATCCGTGTGGCTGAGGGGAAGCGGCCGTTGTTGATTGTGGTTGTGACGATGGTGATGGCTGATGACGGTAGGCCTATCAGTAGCACCCGGATCCGGCGGCAGGAGGTCGACCGGCATGGTCGGCTGGTGGGTTAGCCTCATGCGGCTGGCTTAGGATAAGGGTCTGGCGGCGCGTTCTGCTGGCGGGGGATAAGCGCTTGGGGCCCGTTTTTTGGTATGAATGGGTGCCCCTTTTGGTATGATGGATGTCTGATCGGAGGGTTTCCGGGGTTGCTTCCGTGGTTTGGAGTCTTTTTCATGGTCTGATGGGTTGCCCCCCCCTCCCCCCTGTCCATTGATGGCCTTTCCTTGTTGTGGGCGTATTCGGTCTTTGATGATTCTCGTGCACGGTTTGACCTCGGTTCTTCTGTGGGTGTTTCAGTTTTCTAGGTGTTTGTCGATGAATCCGTAGATCTCTTTTATGTAGCGTCGGTTCAGGTAGATCGTTTTTCCGCCCTTTTTATGGCCGATGAGTCTTTCCTGCCTTAGCCGGTGTATCGCTTTCTTGATCCTTGCTCCGTTCTCCTTGACGTATTCCTTCATCCATCCCACGAGCTGGTCGATGTTCTGGTGTCCTTTGCCCCAGTGGCCGGAGTTTACGAGTCTGTTGAGTACGTCTGCCATGATCTGTTTTTCGGTCATCTCCCTGACGGGCAAAAAGTTCACTTACTGAACCGTGTGAGGTAAATGTATATATACTTTTCTGGTCTAGTGTTGACTGAGGTGTATGGGCGACCAGGAGATGTCGAGGTACGGGGCGGAGAGGGAGTCGATATTCCTGAGCCTGTTCGGTAGGTCTCCTCAGAGCAGGATATTGGATCTGTTCCTTGATAACCCGTTGTACGAGTTCACCAAGAACGAGATCTTGGCGGCGCTTGGCATGGCGAAGGTCACCCTCTACAGGACGTTGCCGGATATCGTGAGGAGCAATGTCGTCGTGATCACCCGGAAGATAGGGAAGGCGAACCTGTATCGTTTGAACCCTGAGTCGGATATCGTGGCTCACCTTAGGTATATAATACGGAGCTACTCGACGGC
>CAYONH010000174.1:0-4273 GCA_964405275.1 uncultured Candidatus Bathyarchaeia archaeon
GTCGGGGAACTCCTCGGCCGTCACCCACCGGGCGTCGAGGGCGTCCGAGGCCGCCCGCAGAACACCGCCGGTTGGGGTCGCCTCGTAGTCCAGGATGACGAAGTGGAACCTGATGCGCCCGTCCTCGTCCTTGACTATCTTGTCGACCACATCCAAGAGGCCCACGATTTCCACGTCGAGCCCCGTCTCCTCCTGTGCCTCCCTGACAGCGGCGTCGGATGCCCTCTCACCTATCTCAACCATGCCCCCGGGGATGGACCAGAGGCCTTTGTCGGGCTCGACGGCCCGTTTGATGATTATGTATCTGTCCTCTTGACTGATGAGGACGCCGACTCCCACCATAGGCTTGTCCGGGTAGAGACGCCTGCTGCTCATGGATATCCCCCGTGAATGGTTGCCTACACTCCTTAAAGAAGTGGCGGGCCCAAGATGATTTATAACGAGTCGTCCTGAAAGACGTTGGTGGAACAGCTTGAGGCTCCTTGTCTTCACAGATGGTGACTACGGCCTGAGGATACTAGAGAACATCAAGATCAGGGGGCCTCGAGACTGGGAGATTACCCACGTCCCTCTCCCAGGGTCTCTACCTTCCATCGTGGAGGATCCCGATCTCCTGGTTGACGGCCTGTTACCGGATGGAGGATGGGACCTCATCCTCTTCATGGGTGAGAGCCCCTCCGCCTTCAGTCTTCTCCCCTCGATAGCCGCAAGTTCTTCCACTAAGGCGGTCATAGCTCCCGTGGACGACTACTCCTGGCTGCCCCTGGGCCTCGAACGGCAGGTGAGGTCGGAGCTGGACGAACTGGGAGTGGCCTCCGTCTTCCCGAGGACCTTCTGCACCCTCTCCCCCATTGGCTTCGCACCAATCGACGAGTTCGCCGAGGTCTTCGGTCTTCCTCTTCTGAAGTTGGAGGTCGAGGAGGGGCGGGTGAAGAGCGTGGAGGTCCTGAGGGGCGCGCCATGCGGGTCGACCTGGTTCATGGCTGAGAAGCTTGCGGGCGTCGACGTGGGCGAGGCTGGGGCGAAGGCGGGGACCTTCGTCCAGATCTATCCCTGTCTGGCGTCACGGCATGTGGAGCGCCTTCTGGGCGACGCTCCCATCCATGTGGCGGGGCATATAGCCGAGAGGGCTGTGGAGAAGGCCCTGAAAGAGGATGTCTAAACGCCTTTGGTTAGCTGTCGTCCGCGAGGATAGGTATCTCTGATTCGTGTCTCGAGGCGAGCTCCATGTGGACGAAGCGGCTCATGGGGGTCGTCGTCGATGACGCCGGGTAGACCTCGGGGAGCACCTTCACCCAGATGGGGAACCTGAACTTCAGCGCTGTCCCCTTGACTATCGCCTCCCCCTGGGGCAGGTCCCCGATGAGCCTCGAGAACTCGTCCCCCACGATCTCCGCCAGCCTCTGCCTGTCCAGGTCCTCCAGGCTGTGGCAGATGATGTTGTTGGCGCACTGGGTCACCACGGTCTTATCCACGGTCGCCAGGCGCTGGGTGACGATCCAGAGGCCGACCCCGTTCCTGCCGCCGTTGGTGGCGATCTCCTTCACCACCCCGAGGAGCCTCCCCCTGGTCTCCTTGTCACCGATATCAAATACTCCCCGCTGGGGGGCGTAGTACATTGCCTCCTCCAGGAGGATGACGCATCCGAACTTCCTGTTCTCCAGGGCCTCTCCGAAGATGCGCCTGAGGACCTGGGCGACGACGAGGTGCTTCTGGGCCCAGGTGTCCCTGCCCTTGGAGATGTCCATGATTACGACGTGGCGGGAGGAGAGGAGCTCCACCGGGTCCAAGGGCTGGAGGGTGCCGTCGGGGATCAGCTTGGAACCCTCCACGGCGATGAGCACCTGCTGCCGGTAGCTCTCGAACTCGTCCTCCTTCTTCTTGAACCCCAGGGAGTCCCCGCTAACGTAGCCGACGGCCCTCCTCAGGCTCTCCTTGGTCACCTGGGCCGCCTGGGCGTAGAGGATCTTCAGGGCCTTCACCAGTATCTTGGCGTTCCACCAGGTCTTCTGCCAGCCGAACTCCGCGACGTAGTCCTCCCACGGGATGTCCGATGGCTGGAAGAAGCGCTCCCAGGGTACCTTGAGCACCCTCTCCGCCCCGAGGCGCTCCACGAGGCTCGTGTACTCCCCGTCCTTGTCCACGATGAAGAACCTGACGGGTGGGCTCAGCATCGCCGCCCTCGCCACCATGGAGACCGCCGTGGTGGTCTTTCCTGTCCCCACTGCCCCGCAGATGAGGGCGCTCTGCCTGATGAGGGGGTAGACCCCGAGCTCCACGTCTAGGTCGGTGCTCGGGTCGGTGCCCAGGAGGAGCTTCCATTCGCCGTTGGGCTTCGTGAACTTTGCGATGACGTCCCTCTCGGCGTGTTGGACAGGGGTGTTTGGCGCGAGAGGGTGCCTGAGGGGCCTGAGGCTGCCGTCCTCGTCTATCCACCCCCACTGGTAGGCGTTGGCGTGGAGTGTTGTGTCATCGGCGTCCCCGATGATGCGGCCCTCCCTGAGGAGGGTCTCGTCGTAATCCCTCACCCTCTTGTGGGGGTAGACCTCGGTGACCTGGTAGACCACAGGTGAGCCGTTCTTGGGGTGCTCCACATGGACGAGCTCCCCCATGGCGATCTCCTCCCCCCTCAAGAGGACCACAGTGAGCTCGTCGAGCCTGTACTCACCGTTCTCGCTGTACGTGTAGCCGACGGTCAAGCCCCGAGCCATCCTCCCTCTCCCCAGTATGGCGCCAGGTGGGAGATCTCCCCAGAAGAGCGGCTCACCCTCCCGACGATGTCCCCGTAGACCCCGCTGATGAAGCGCTTGGAGACCTTGACCTCCTCGTCGGCCTTCACGATGGGCAGGGGTATCCCCTCCCAGAAGCTGGAGCCGTAGCAGTAGTCGGCTATCTCCCCCAGCTCCCCGAGGCAGAAGGCGGGGGCGTCGATCCTGATGGGGGGTATCGACCACTCCTTGGAGGTCCTGGCGTAGAACGAGTAGATCGGGGACTCCAGGGCGTCCATGAAGGGCGAAGCCCTCACGGCCTTCCGTATGGCCGAGCGAGGCGAGAATATGTCGGTCCTCTCCCCGACCTTCAGTGTCTGGAGCATCAGGAAGGAGTCCGGCAGGTCGGTCTGGTTCTGGAGCCCCAGGTCGTAGACCAGGTATCGGGCGGAGGGGCGCTTCACTATCCCGGCGACGGCTACGCCTACCTCCTTGCACCTGTTCAGGAGCCCGTTGACGGCGGTTATGAGCCTCCTCCTGTCCTCCTCCCGCCCCGCCATGCTCCACCAGTTGCTGAAGGCCAGGGGGCCGTCGACGAGGAGCAGCTCGACATCGGGGTTCCCCTTGACGAAGTGCAGCGCCGTCTCGAAGAGCTTCGCCTCCCGCCTCACGTTCACGACGCCGTTCATCTCAGGGACATCGGAGTAAGGGAAGGACATGGACTCCGGCTGGAGGAAGTGCCTTGAGCCCGCCGGCAGGGTGTAGACGAGGGCGCTGATGACAGCGTACCTCCTCGAGGCGAGGGGAAGGATCTGGCTCCCGGCGTCCGCCCCTGCAACGAAACTGTAAGGCTCGCGCTTGCCCATCGTGTAGAGTGTGAGATCATCCCTTAGTTTTTCGGCTAATTCAGCGATGGCGGGCGAGCTCCGCTCAACGTCGGCGCTGACACGCTCCAGGAGCAGGTCCCTGATGGCGAGGCAGAGGTTATGGAGGGGCTTACCGACCTCGACGCCTTCATTCTCCACCTTTTCGCGTAGTATCTGCACCCTTCCCCGCCCCCAGAAAAAACGTTTACATACAACACTTTTTTTCGTAGGTATTTAAATCCTGTGATTATTTCGAGCTTAATTTCTGAAAAACCCGGTTTAGTATATAAAGGAAGAAATTATTACGCTCAACTTCGAACTCCATGAAATGCAGCACCCAAAAGCAAAGTTAATAAGAAGATCGAAAAAGTGTAGGTTGACCCGAATTGACCGAGGAATACACCCTCCGGGAGAAGGTTTTCCGGACCTTTTTGAAGCAGCCGAGCCTTGGCCCCAGCGAGATGGCCGAGCACCTAGGGGCTAAGTACAACTCTGTGAAGGCCGCCTACGCGAAGCTCTCAGATGAGGGCCTCCTGATGCGTAGGGGGCGCGGCAGCTATTCGCCGAACGTCCCGGGTATCCTACTCCATCTCATGGACAGGGTCGAGGCCCTGGAGAAAGGGTCGAAATAGGAGTGGATCGAAATGTCTAGTCTGCTTGATAAGGCCCTCAAGGACCTGAGGCCGGGGACCAGCCAGT
>CAYONH010000175.1:0-4267 GCA_964405275.1 uncultured Candidatus Bathyarchaeia archaeon
CGTCACCTTCTAAGGATGCCACCTTCAGATTTTCCAGCCTGCTGGGCGTCCAACCTGGAAGTCGTGATCCCGAACAAACCTGCATAACCTCCTGTTGGCGTCTCATGAGTGCAGCACCAGATAGCCTACTATCTTATATTTTCAAAAACGATGGGGTAAACCAAATGGATCCAATAAAATCCTTGAAGATGACCACCCTCGCCGAGAACCTTGTCATGGCGGGGGGCCTCGGCCAGTGGGGGTTCTCCATGCTTCTGGAGGTCGAGGACGCGCGGGGAGACCAGCGGAAGATCATGCTCGACACCGCGACAGTGCCCGAGGGGCTCCTCCATAACATCAAGCACATGGAGTTAGACATCAGCGACCTGGACTGCCTCGTGCTTAGCCACAACCACTACGACCACACCTCTACGAACGTCCCCATCGTGGAGGCTACGGGAGGCGTGAAGGTCTACGCCCACCCCGGCGTCTTCGACCCCCACATCATGAAGAACGCGAAGGGGAAGACACGGGACATCAGCGTGCCCAAGGGCCAGGGAATCCCCGAGATCGAGGCGGCGGGGGGAGAGGTCCTCCTCAGCAGATCCCCCGTCGAGGTCGTGCCCGGCGTCTGGACCACGGGGGAGGTGCCCAGGAGGACATTCGAGACCCCAATGGACCTCAAGGAGGGGAACCAGATCCTCACAGAGGTGGATGGAGAGTGGAGGCAGGACACCATTGTGGACGACCAGTCCCTCTTGATGGACCTCGAGGGCTTCGGGGCGGTGGTGATCTCGGGCTGCGCCCACGCCGGCCCCGTGAACATACTAAACCACGTCAAGGAGCTCGGCGGCTTCCCCGAGGTCGCCTGCTACGTCGGGGGTACCCACTTGTCGGGGAGGAGCGACGAGTACTTGGAGCGCAGCATCACCGAGCTGGGGGGCTTCGGTTTCAAGATCCTCAGCCCCTGCCACTGCACGGGCTTCAAGGCCACGGCCAAGATCTGGAAGGCCTACCCCGACGAGTTCGTGCTCAACTACTGCTGCCGCGAGATAGACCCCCTGGACCCGCCTAAGAACAGGATAATCTAACCCCTATCTCCACGAATCAGGTTTGAGAGCGTCCCCGCCTACATGGGGAGCCGAGTTACGTCTAGCTGGTCGAAGTGCCTGTCGAAGGAGTAGACCTCGTCCAGACCACGCTTCTTCATCAGCAGGTAGGCTAGGGCGTCGTTGGCGCTCACGCCTCTATCCCTAGACACGGAGAGGGCGCTCCCATAGTCCCCGACATCCGTGGGGTAGACATCTATGTTGGCCTTCGAAATCGCCCACGCCAGGAACCCCAAGGACTCCTGGAGGCCGAGGCCTGACTCGACGATGTTGACGACCTCCGATAGGTGGACCGTGGACATGGCCACCCCCTCGCCACCCTCGATCCCCCTGACGATCTCCTTTGCCGTCTCCTTGACGCGTCCCTCCTCCTCGGATAGCTCCCTGCGGGGCCTTAGGAAGGCGTGGAGGAAAATGTTGGAGTCGACGAACCTCATCGCTCCTCTGGCTCCAGGAGGGCTCTCCTCAGCGAGTGGGGGTCCGTGAAGTCAACGTTGTCTCCAACCTCTATGGAGTCGAAGAGGCTTGAGGGGGGGATGGGTTCGATGGGGGTCACCTCGACCCTGTCGCCGTGCCTCCTCAGGATGACCCTGTCTGACTTCCAGCCCCTCCTCCACTCGACGGGTATCGAGATACGCCCCTGGGAGTCGACCCTCTTCACTACGCCTCCCTCCATCTCGCAAGCACCACCAAAACATAGACTTACCCCAAATATAAGCATTCCACCAAATTCCGATGAATAGGGGAAAATCAGAGGATTCCATTTATTCGCCTGATCTGCCAGACAAGCGCTATTCCGGGCTGTCCTCTCCGTCCCCACCGGGAGGCTGAACCTTCACCCGGGGATCATTACTCCTCACACGCCTGTAGAGGTATCTACCGCCTAGGCCAACGACCGCGAATGGCCCCACGACGACCACCATCGTCAGCAGGCCCTGGAGGATCGTGAACAGGGCGCTCAGCCCGGTGCTCACCGGGGTAAGCCAGTCTACCTGGGGCCACCACATCTCCTTCTCTATCGCCTCGTTCATGAGCACCGTGATGGTCGCTAGCTCCACACGACTCTCCAGGTACTGGAGGTCACCCGTTAGGCCCTCTATCTCTCCCCGGACCCGCTCAAGCTCCTTCTCGACCTTGAGGACGTCCTCCACTGTGGTGGCCATGTCGAGTATCTCCTGGAGCCTCGCCTCCTGGGCCTGTAGGTTGACGAGCCTAGCCTGAAGGTCCACGAAGCTCTCGGTGACGTCCTCCCCCTTCACGTCCCTGTTCACGACCTCCCCGAATCCCTCGACCTCCAGGAGGGCCTCGTAGAAGCTCAGCTGGGGCACCCTGATGGTCACCGTCCCGCCCCCGCTCCTCGTGGAGACGGTGGCGACGAACCCGCCGAACCGTTCCGTCAGGAGGCGAATCTGGTCGACCGCCGAATCGATGTCTTCGACCTTGAGATCGAGCTTGGCGCTGAAGACGACCATCCTCTCAGCGAAGGCCTCGGCGGACCCAGCTACGTCCACGCTTCCAGCCGTGCTGGCGCTCGAGCTGAAAAGCCAGCCGGCTAGATATGAGACTCCGGAGACCGCCTTCTGGGCATCCGACGCCGCTGAAGCCGCGGCAGCATTAGCCGACGCGTGCGCAGAATCGGATTCTATCTCTTGACCATGGGGCGCCTCTACGATTGTTTCTGAGCCTAATTCGTATGCTCCTTCACCGCTGTACCCGTTGAACCCGGACCCCACGAAGTAAGCCGAGACGACCACCACCAGCAACACAGCGACTTTGACTGAGGCCCTCTTCGAGGGTTTGAACAAGACTCCTACTCTCTTCACAACAGATCCTCCCCCGTACATTCCTGTAATGTAAAAGTAAAACAACTATTTCATACTACAGTTTAGAACACCTGAAACAACGATATTGGACACCGGAAAAACTCCTGCTGGACCTTAATCATATTTACATTATCACTGACAGTCTGAGGAGGTTCCAACGCAGCTGCTCGAAAAGCTAATTCGTCCATGTGAGTATGTGTATCCATGTCAGCCGAGAGCGAGATGCTCAGGCACTTCCTGGCCTCCATCGCCTACCACGCAACGAAGGCCATCAGTGACGCGCCGGAGAGCTACCCGGAGCTAGATATCGGGAAGGGTGTCAGGACTCCGAGGAATATACTCCACCACATGACGGGGGTGCTCACGTACGCACACAGCTTCTACGAGGACTACGAGACTACCCACTTCGACCATGAGCCCTGGGAGGAGGAGGTGGAGCGCTTCTACGGGATCCTATCGAGGCTGGACGGGTCGCTCAGCGGGGGCTGCCCGAGGGAGGTCTCCGAGGAGCAGCTGCTCCAGGGGCCCCTCTCGGACGCCATGGCGCATACGGACCAGCTCCTTCTGCTGAGGAGGCTGGCGGACTCCCCGGTCCCCTCCGAGAACTTCATCTACGCGGACATTCGGAAGGGAGTCGTTGGACCGGGTCAGCCCGATCCGGTTGCGCCAGACGAGTGAGGTTTGAGCTGTAAAATTTAACCAATCGGAGTATATTTAGACGCCGTATTGAGCGCTCCAATAACCGGATATTGTTATATGAACTAGAACCCAGCATTAGATCATGGTCAAGGCAGCGATCCTCGAGGGCGTCGAGGAGCTCAAGATAGTGGACTACCCTGAGCCAGATGTTGAGCCCAACAGCCTCATCATGAAGACCGAGCTCTGCGGCGTCTGCGGCACGGACATGCACCTCTACGGCGGCAAAATGGCGATCCCCTTCCCAGTCATCCCCGGCCACGAGTTCGTCGGGATCATCGACGAGATCGGGGAGAAGGCTTCCTCCATGGAGGTCAAGGGGCAGCCCCTCGCAGAGGGGGACCGCGTCGTGGTCGTCCCCGGCACCAACAGGTTCTGCGGAGACTGCTACTTCTGCAGGTTCATGCCCCACAAGCCTACCCTCTGCACCAACAGGAAGGTCCTCGGGGTCAACATGACCAGCGCCGAGCCCCCCCACCTCCTCG
Organism: uncultured Candidatus Bathyarchaeia archaeon; assembly: GCA_964405275.1. GTDB lineage: Archaea > Thermoproteota > Bathyarchaeia > TCS64 > TCS64 > BS750m-G28. Next base: position 4,093 of record CAYONH010000175.1, read on the forward strand.
GCGGATGGGCGGAGAAGATCTACGTCGACGCGGAGCACTTCTGGGTATACAAGGTTCCAGACGAGGTGCCGCCGGAGGTAGCCGTCCTTACGGAGCCCATGGCTGTGAGCAGCAGGGCCTTCGAGAGGGCCTACGCCCCGGGGCTCCCGACCTTCGGGGAGGGGTTCGGGGTGGG